>CAIXOY010000324.1 GCA_903921135.1 uncultured Gammaproteobacteria bacterium | reverse complement strand
GCTGGCTGCAGCGTTCAAACCGGAGGCACTTGCCTTCGGCGTGGTGCTGCCGCTCGCGCTGCTCTGGCAGGGCCGCTGGCGGGCGCTGCGGGATGCCGCGTTCGCGTGGTCGCTGATCCTGCTGCCGCTCGGCGCCGCGGCACTGTTGCTGGGCACGCGTGCAGGGGCGCTCGCCCCTCCCGCCCGCGAGCTGCCGCAGTTACCCGGGGAACTGCTGGCGGCCATACCGCGGGCGTTCTCAGAGGCAGCAGCGCGCTACGCGCAGGGCGTGCTCGACCCCTACTCGCACGATGTCGCCGGCTTGTCGCTCGCCGGTGGCCTGCTCACCATCCTTGTGTTCAAACTGCTGAACACACTAGGGCCGGCACAGGTGCTGCTGGTGGCATCGGGCCGCAGACTCGGGGGCATCCTGCCCGCAGAGCCACTGCGTCCCGCGTTCTTCCTTGCGCTGGGTTGCGGCACGCTGATGGCAGGGCTCTTCGTGGCCTACCGGCAGTTCCTCGACACCCGCTACGTCATGGTGCCCGCACTGCTCCTGCTGGCACTCGCCGCGCGAGCACTCCAGGGCGTGGCGCGGCAATGCCTGCGCGTCGAGGGCACGCGACGCCTGGTCGCGATCGCCGCCATTCCCGCGGTGCTGCTGCTCGACTGGGGCCTGGGGCTCGATCGCAGCAAGCCGCACATGCTCGCCTGCATCGAGTGGATGCGTGCCAGTCTCGCGCCCGGCACGCACCTCTTCACCAACGACAAACAGCTCGCCGCGGCCAGCGGGCTGCACTGGGAATGGGACGAGGTGCGGGACGTGAATCTGGTGTTCGCCGAGGGGCGCGCGCCCTTCGATGCAGACACCGTCTGGGCGATCCGGCTGCGCGAGGGGCAGGAGAATCTGGCACAGGCGCTGGCACGGGAATCCGCCAGGCTCGTGCCGATCACGCAGTTCACGGGCGAGAAGGGCGACCGGATCGTGCTGCTGCGTCCGCTGCCAGATGCCGTTAAGCCCTGAGCGCAACGATCAGAAGATCGTCTGCTTCTCGAGCCCTTTCTGCAGCACCAGATCGACCACGTGCTGCTCGCGCTTGTTCGCGCGCCGGCAGTGATCCTGCTGGAAGCGGTCGGTGCACCAGATGACCAGCCGCGCCCACGGACGCTCGCGCTCACGCCAGGCGTGCGAGGAAACGGACTCCCACGCGAGGCCGTCGAATACCGCCGCATTCACGAAATGATCCAGCGCCCGCACCCCGTGGCGCCCGCGCGCCGTGCTGCCGAAGAAGAGCACTCCCGCAAGGATCAGGAGCCCGAGCAAGGCGAGCGGCAGCAGGAAAACCGTGACAAGGCAGAAGCCCACCAGCCGTTCCCGGAACGTGCCACGGCGCGCGTGTGCGGGTGCTGAAGACATGGCCGGCACCTCAGCGCGAGAGGCGATGGAGGAGCACGGCGGTGCGCGTCGCCATCGGTAGCAGGCTCGCGATATCGGTGTACTCGCCGGGCGCGTGCGCGTTGGCGCCACCCTCGCTGCCCAGCCCGTCCAGTCCTGGCGCTAGGTGCGCGACGAAACCGATATCGCCGGCACCGCGTTTGCCGGGGTCCAGGGCCTGCACCGCACCCTGCCCCAGATCACGGCTGGCGGCATCGAGTTGCGCGAGCAGCGCCTCGTTGCCGGGCGTGGGCGTCATGGCGGGGTAACTTTCGTGGAAGACCAGTGTGGCGCCGGTGCGCGGTGCGTGGCGCGCGACGATGGCCTGCATGCGCTCGCGGGCGCTGCGCTCCTGCTCGATGCTGATGAAGCGGATGTCGCCACGCACGATGGCAGTGGGCGCGATGACGTTGGTCTTTCCCTCGGCCTTGCCCGCGATGTCCTCCATGCTGGCGGTGGTGCCGCCCACGATCACGCTGGGGTTGATGGTGAGATAGCGCTCGCCGCCCAGCTCGGTGCGGAAGGCCTCGAGGATGCGTGCGGCCTCGAAAATGGCGCCACTGCCCCTTGCTTCCGAAAAGATCTGACTCGAATGACCCGTCTCGCCCGAGGTACGCAAGGTCCAGGAACCGGCGCCTCGGCGTCCGATAGTT
>CAIXOY010000323.1 GCA_903921135.1 uncultured Gammaproteobacteria bacterium | reverse complement strand
CCCGCGAACTCGTCGACAACATGGCCGACTGGGCGCACTTCCCCACGGTGCACGGTGCGGCCTGCACGCGCTTCCGCAACATCGTCGAGGGACACAACTACACGCAGGAGTTCTGGGGCCACAGCGAGCGGCTCGCGGAAGGCAGCGAACTCTTCTCGCGCGCGATCTACCACGGCCCCGCCTACATGCTCACCTACCAGAGCGGCAAGTTCGACGGCGTCGACATGGAAGTGCGACTGCTGGTGAGCCACGTGCCGATCGACACCGAGAGCTTCGACCTGCGTTTCGGCGTGTTGGTGCGCAAAGACCCGAATCTGAACGATGAGCAGAATGCCGCCGTGGTGGCGGGCTACGCGGAAGCAAACCGCTATGCGTTTTTCCAGGACGTCGAGATCTGGCACACCAAGTGCCGCGTCGACAATCCGCTGCTCTGTGACGGTGACGGGCCTATCCACAAGCTCCGCCAGTGGTACGCGCAGTTCTATGTTGACCGCGCCGAGGTGCCCGCGGCCTTTGCCGAGCAAAAGGTCTACGACCGCACGCCGCGCGCCTGACGCCGGTGGAGGCTCTGGCCGCGCTCGACATCACGGGTTACGCGATCCTGCTGGTGACCGGCGTACTCGCCGGCATCATCAACACGCTGGCCGGCGGCGGCTCCAACCTCACCATCCCCGCGCTGATGCTGCTCGGCATGCCTGCGGACATTGCCAACGCCACCAACCGCGTGGGGATCATGCTGCAGTCGCTGGTCGGGCTGCAGGGTTTCCACAGCCGCGGCAAGCTTGAAACCACCGATCTCTGGCCCGTGCTGCTGCCGAACCTTCTCGGCGGACTCGTGGGCGCGCTGCTCGCCGCCTGGCTGCCTGCCACGACGCTGAAGCCCGTGCTGCTCGCGACGATGCTCGGCTGCGCCCTGCTGATTCTGGTGCGTCCGGATATCGTGGAACCACCTGCGGGGACCGTGCCGTTTCGCGTGAAAGAGCGCCCCGCGGCCTGGTGGGGCTTGTTCATCGCGGGGATCTACGGCGGCTTCGTGCACGCGGGCGTGGGATTCGTACTCATCACCGTGCTCTGCGGCACGCTGCGCTACGACCTGCTGCGCAGCAATGCGCTGAAGATGCTGTGTACCTGCGCCTTCACGGTTGTGGCGCTGGTGATCTTCATCGCGGACGGACTGGTGCAGTGGGTGCCGGGGCTCGCACTCGGCGCTGCCACCATGATCGGCGCCGCGATAGCCGTGCGCATCGCGGTAAAGGCAAGCCCGCGGCTGCTGCGCTGGTTTCTGTTCCTGATGACGCTCGCCGCAAGCGCTGCGGCCATGTTTGCCTGAAGCTCAAACGAGCCCGCTTACCGGCAGCAGCACACCGTGCACGGCACCCGCGGCATCGCTGCCAAGGAAGCACATCACCGCCGCCAGATCATCCACGCCCACCCAGCGGGCGTAATCGGCACCCGGCATGTCGGCACGGTTGCGCGGGGTGTCGATCAGGCTGGGGAGCACCGCGTTCACGTTGATGCCCTGCTCCTTCAGTTCGGCCGAGAGGCTTTCGGTGAGGCGCATCACCACGCTCTTCGCGGCGGTATAGGCGCTCATCCCGCCCTGCCCCTTCAGCGCACCGAGCGCGCCCACGTTGACGATGCTGCCCCGCCCGCACGCGATCATGCCCGGCACCGCGGCACGCACCGCGTTCTGCAGCGTGCGCACATTGATGGCGAACATCGCGTCCCACTGGGCATCCGTCACCTCCCAGGTGCGCGGCCCCATGTCGAACCCGCCTGCTACGTTCATCAGCACGTCGACGCGACCGATTTTCAGGAACAGGGCAGCCGTTGCGGCAGCATCCGCAAGATCGACGATGTGACAGTCAGCCCCCACATCCGTGGGGAAAGCGATATCGAGCTGTACCACCTCAGCGCCCAGTGCACGGGCGCGCGCCACCACCGCACGCCCGAGCGCACCGTTCGCCCCCGTCACCACAACGCGCTTGTCTTGCAGATTCATCACATCGACCTCTTGAGAACGAAGGGCGCCTGCCCGGTGGGGAAGATCACGCCCGGAATGAAAACGGTTCAGCCGGGAAGCCGGAACTCGATGCCCTGCGCAAGCACAGGACGCTCGCCATGGAACACCGTGCTCGTCTGGCGGCGCATGTAGGCTTTCCAGGCATCCGAGCCCGCCTCGCGCCCGCCGCCGGTCTCTTTCTCGCCGCCGAAGGCACCGCCGATCTCCGCACCGCTGGTGCCGATGTTGATATTGGCGATGCCACAGTCCGAACCGGCCGCGGACAACCAGCGCTCCGCCGCGCGCAGATCACGCGTGAACAGCGCAGAGGACAGTCCGAAGCGCGAGGCATTGTTCATGGCGATGGCCTCGTCCAGCGTGTCGAAGGGCATCACGTAGAGGATCGGGGCGAAGGTTTCCTGCTGCACGCAGGCCATTTCATTGCGGGCACGCAGCAGCGTGGGCTGCACGAAATGCCCGGGGCCTTCGATCCGCTTGCCGCCGCAGACGAGTTCAGCTCCCTCAGCAACAGCCGCTGCCACGGTCGCTTCGAAGGCGTGCACAGCCTCCGCGTCGATCAGCGGCCCCATCAGCGTGTCGGGGGAAAGCGGGTCTCCCACCTGCACTTGCGCATAGGCCGCGGCAAGAGCCGCCGTCAGTTCAGACTCGCGCGAGCGGTGCACGATCAGCCGTCGCGTGGTGGTGCAGCGCTGCCCGGCGGTGCCCACCGCACCGAAAGCGATG
>CAIXOY010000322.1 GCA_903921135.1 uncultured Gammaproteobacteria bacterium | reverse complement strand
CTTCGGGCCCTTGCTGGTCATCTCCTCGCCGCTGGCGGCGAACAGGATGACGTAGTCGGCCAGGTCGGCGTGGCTGATGAAGTGCTTCACGCCGTTGATGACGTAGTCGTCGCCGTCCTTGCGCGCGAAGGTTTTCATACCGCGCAGATCCGAGCCCACATCGGGTTCGGTCATGGCGAGGCAGTCGGCGATCTCGCCGCGCACAGCGGGGAAGAGGTACTTCTCGCGCTGCTCGCCACGGCAGGCCATCAGGATGTTCGAGGGGCGGCCCACGCAGGTCCAGTGCAGGGCGTAGTTCGCGCGGCCGAGTTCTTTTTCGTAGAGCACCCAGGTGAGGGTGTCGAGGCCCGCGCCACCGGCCTCGGCCGGCATGTTCGCCGCGTAGAGCCCCGCGGTAATGGCCTTCTGCTTGATCTCGTCGCGCAGCTCCGTGCGCAACACGCCGGTCTCTTCGATCTCGGCCTCGTGCGGGTAGAGCTCGTTCACCACGAAATCGTGCGTGGTCTCGATGATGAGCCGTTGTTCTTCGGACAGCGCGAAATCCATGGTTCAGCCCTCGGTCAGAAGCGGTAGACCACCTGGTTGAAATCGGAGACGGCGAAGACGTAGAGGATCTCGAGCGTCTCGTCGTGGTCGTTGCGGATGGCGTGTTCGGCGTCGCCGGGAATGAAGATCGCCGTTCCCGGTGTCACGGTATGCGCCACGCCATCGATCGTCACGATACCGCGGCCCGCGAGCGTGTAGTAGGTCTCGGGTTCGGAGTGGCGGTGGGGTTCGAGCGTTTCGCCGCGACGCAGGGTGGCGATGCCGAGCGTGACGTTGGCGCCTTCCTCCGGGTTCCCCGCAAAGAGGTCGCGCCAGCGCAGTGCGCCGCGCTCTGCCTGTTGTGATGGCGGCCACGCGTCCCAGCGCTGGTCTTCCAGCCGGCGGACGATCGGCTTCACCGCACCGCTTCCCGCGGCTTGCCCGTGGCGTCCGCGCTCACGCGGGCCTCGAAGAACACGCTGTTGTTGGCGTCGTCCTGCGCGCTGGTGTCGTCGATATGGATGTCGACACGGATGTCGCCAGCGCCTGCTTCGACCGCGAGCGCGGTGGCCTCTTGCGTGGCGACCTCGCGGGCGAAAGCGATGGCCTCGGGCAGAGCAGCGAAATCACGCGGCCCCGCGGTGGTGAAGACACGGAAGACACCGCGTTGCGGTTGCGTGACCGTGAGGTGTACGCGTTGGCTCACGATGCCCAGCACCGCGCCCACGGCGTTCGCCACGTCACCGTGCGTGGGCACGGCAAGGTCTACACCCAGCGCGCGCGAGACGCCCGGGTACCAGCTCGCAGCCGGTGCGCCCACCGCGACCAGTGGAAGATCTCCTGCGAAACGCAGATCGAACACCGGTGTCGGTGTTTCTTCCGGACGGCGCCCGCGCTCCAGCACCATGGCGGCGAGCAGGCGCGCCACGCGTGAGGCGTTCTGTTCGTTCATGTGGCCCGCATCGTTCAGGCCGGCCTCGATCAGCTTGTGGCAGATCGCGTCCACCACCGCCTCGAAGACTTTCTGGGCAGGGCCGCGGGGGTCGCCATCGGACCAGCGCCCGTAGCCGTGCAACTGGCGCATCTGGCGTGACCAGACGAGTGCGCCCTTCAGCGCCGCCTCGCTGCTCCAGTGGCTGGACATGCCAAGCACGTGAGCTGCGTCGGTAGGCGTGAAGCCGCTGTAGATCGCGAGGCCCTTGCGCTCGAGCTTGGCCACGGCGCGCGCGAGCGGGCGATCGCCCACGTTCGCGCATTCGATGTCGACGGGGCCGGCGCAGAGTTTCTCCCAGGCGACTTCCTCGGCAGGGGAGAGTTGCGAGAGCAGGGACTCGTCTGCCTGCAGGCGCAGGCCGAAACGCGCCTGGCTGGGGTGCGGGGATTCCTTGCCCTGGCGCTCCAGCACCTCGATGGTCCACGGATGCAGATGCCCGAGCAGGCTCAAGGGCACCACGCGCCGCGGCCCGATCAGGATGTTGCCCGCGCCGCTGCCTTCGAAACGCAGTTCGGAATCGCCGCCCAGGCCGATGGCATAGACGCGCACCGCTTCGACCATCGGGCGCCAGCCGCCGATCATCGCGCCGTCGAAAGCAAGCGCAGGGCGGCCGTTGCGCACGATGGCGATGTCGGTGGTGGTGCCGCCCATGTCGGCGACCACGCCGTCTTGCCGGCCGCTCAGCGCGCAGGCGCCGATCACGCTCGCCGCGGGCCCGGAGAGCACGGTGCCGACGGGCCGCTGCAGCGCGCTCGCGGCGCTGGTGATCGAGCCATCGCCCTTCACCATCATCAGCGGCGCGTGGATGTTGAAGCGCGCGAGCGTGCCCTCGACGGAGGCGATCAGCGCCGTCACGTGCGAGATCATGCGGGCGTTCAGCGCCGCGGTGAGCGCGCGTCGCGGCGCACCGAGGCTGGACGCGAGCTCGTGCCCGCAGGTGACGGGCCGGTCGCAGAGTTCGCGCACCAGCGCGCGGAGCGCCAGTTCGTGCGCGGGGTTGCGCACGCCGAAGGTGGCAGAGATGGCGAAGGCCGCAACCTTTGGGGCCTGCTTCAGGATGGCCTCCCGCGCGGCCTCCAAATCGAGCGGGCAGCTCTCGCGGCCATCGGCCTCGTGACCACCAGCAACCTGCACTACGCGCTCCACGCCGAGCAGGTCCGCAAGGCCGCTGTTCTTCACCTGCAGGGCGTCGTAGCCCGCAAGCAGCGCGCACACGGGCGAACCCTTGCCCTCGACCACCGCGTTGGTGGTGAGCGTGGTGGAAAGAGACACGAGCACCACCTCTGCGAGCCGCTCGGGCGGCAGCTTGGCGATGGAATTGCCGATGCCTGCAGAGAGATCGAAACGGGTCGTGAGGCTTTTGGCGGTGGCCACGACGCGGTCTGCAGCGTCCAGCAGCACCGCGTCGGTGAAGGTGCCGCCTGCGTCGATGCCCAGACGCAGGCGGGCGGGCGCCTCGCTCACGAGAAAGCGTCGGGCATGGAGGCCTTGCGCCGCGCGATGTAGTCCTGCAGCGCTTCTTCGGTGGCCTCGTCGAGGTAGGGCGCCTGGTATTCGGCCAGCACGCGCTTCCAGCGGGTGTTGGCGCGCTGGGCCATGTCGAGCGAGCCCTCGG
>CAIXOY010000321.1 GCA_903921135.1 uncultured Gammaproteobacteria bacterium | reverse complement strand
GGGTCGGGGTGGTACGGCGGGGAGTGCCGGGCGGCGCGCAGTATACGTGCTGGCGGTGGACCGCAGGGCGTCGCGCCGCGCCCTAGTGCAGGCGCGAGACCAGATGCCGCGCCGCGGACTGCACGGTGTTGTGCACCAGCATCGTCACCGTCATCGGGCCCACACCGCCGGGCACCGGCGTGATGTATGAGGCTTTCTCCTTCACGCCCTCGAAATCGACATCGCCGACCAGACGTCCGTCGGGCAGGCGGTTGATGCCCACATCGATCACCACGGCGCCGGTGCGCACCATCTGCGGCAGGATCAGGTTGGGGCGCCCCGCGGCCACGACGAGGATGTCTGCAAGGATGGTGAACTGCGCCAGATCCCGTGTTTTCGCGTGACAGATGCACACCGTGGCATCGCGCTGCATCAGCATGAGCGCCATCGGCTTGCCGACGATGTTGCTGGCGCCCACCACCACCACGTTCTGTCCCTCGATGGGGATGTTCTCGTGCTCGAGCATTTTCTGCACGCCGAAGGGGGTGCAGGGCGGGAAGACGGTGTCGCCCACGACCAGACCGCCCACGTTGTAGAGGTGGAAGCCGTCGACGTCCTTGTCGCTCGAGATCGCGCCCAGCACGCGGCGCACGTCGTACGAGGGCGGCAGCGGCAACTGCACCAGGATGCCGTGAACGGTGGGGTCCTCGTTCAGGGCGCGGATACGCGCCTCGACCACGGTGTCCTCTGTCTCGGCGGGGAAGGCGTGCACGGTGGAGGCGATGCCCACCTCGCTGCAGGCCTTCACCTTGTTGGCCACGTAGACGCGGGAAGCCGGGTTCTCGCCCACGATGATCACCGCCAGACCGGGCCGGTGACCGCGCGCCACCAGGGATTCGACCTGATCGCGCAACTCGGCGCGCACTTTCAGCGCCACGGCCTTGCCGTCGATGACTTTCGCGACCATGGCTCAGTGCTCTCCGGAGGCGTTGCCGGTGCAGCCGCCCGTGGCAGGGGCGAGCCTCACGGCGACGAGGCGTTGTTCCGCGACCACGCCCACCCGGCTCTTGCCATGGGTGCCGGCCCATTCTTCCCCCGGGCAGTGCGCGGCGGTGGAAAAGCCTGCCCGCAGCAGACGCATGATCACCCGCTCGGCGAAGAGCGTGGGCGGCGAGATGCTGCGCAGCCGCCAGGTCTGTGCCGCGCCATCGGGGTGCGAGGAGACGACAGGCAGGTCGGCGAGCGCTTTCTGCTGGATCAGCAGGAATTCCGGCACGATCGCGGCGCGCTCGGCAGCACCCGGGAGTGCGGCCGCATCGGCGGCGCGGCGCAGGGCGGCAGCGCGTTCGGATTCGCGTTGCGTGGTGGTGAGGTCCACCGAGACCGAGGGCTCGAGCGGGAGAGTGGTCTCTGCTGCCGTTGCCGCGAGAGAGGCCAGCGCCAGTGCCGCCGCGGCGAGCCCCGCCCGCGCGCCTGCGCGTCGTGCCTGCTTGAGGAATGGCCGGATGCGCATATCGGTTGCGGTGTCTCGGGGTGCGGGAAGGATGCGAAGGATACGGATACGGGATGCCCGCGCCAACCGGCCCTCATCCGAACGAGCGTTGCGGGCGGGGCGGCGCAAGTTGGTACCATCCCGGCTCCACGACAGTTCCCGGAGATACCGCAGTGCCAAGCCCCACGCTTTCGCGAGCAGCCTTCGCCTTGCTCCTTCCGGCCCTGCTGGCCGCTTCTGCGGGCACACGCGCCGCCGATCCCGTGGCCGACTGGCCGCAGTGGGGTGGTTCCGAGGGTGGCATCCGTTACTCGCCGCTCACGCAGATCACGCCCGCCAACGTGGGCAAACTCAAACGTGCGTGGACCTATCACATCGGCATGCCAAAGGCGCCCGAGTTCTCTTCGCCCACGCTGGAGGGCACGCCGCTCGTGGTTGGCGGGCGCATGTTCGCCTGCTCGGGTCTGGGGAAAGTCGTGGCGCTCGATCCGGAAACGGGCAAGGAATTGTGGGCCTACGTCCGTCAGCCCGACACCATGGGTCAGTACCTGCTGAACTGCCGCGGGCTTGCGTACCACGCTGCGCCCGAAGGTGGCGCCGGGGCCTGCCAGTCACGCGTGTTCGCCGGCACGCTCGATGCCAAACTCCTCGCGCTCGACGCCGCCACGGGCAAGCTCTGCGAGGATTTCGGCGAGCACGGTGCGCTCGATCTCGCCAAGGGATTGGGTGAGGTGCACACCGGTGATATCTGGGTGTCCTCACCGCCGGTGGTGATCGGCGACAAGGTGGTCTTCGGCGCCAGCATGGCCGACAACGCGCGTGTGGACATGCCGCCCGGGCTGATCCGCGCCGTCGACGCCCGCACCGGCGCACTCGTCTGGGCCTGGAATTCCGCACCGCCCGGCGAGCAGCCCAAGCCCGGCGAGCGCTGGGTGCGTGGCACCCCGAACGCCTGGGCGCCGCTCTCGGTCGACAGCGAACGCAAGCTGGTGTTCGTGCCCACGGGCAACGCCTCCACGGACCACACCAACATCGTGCGCGGCGAGCGCGATTACTACGCCGCCTCGGTGGTGGCGCTGGACGCCGACACGGGCGAGCTGCGCTGGCACTTCCAGACCGTGCACCGCGACCACTGGGACTACGACATCCCCTCCCAGCCCGTGCTGTTCCCGCTGCACCGCGACGGCAAGGAAATCCCCGCGCTGGCGCAATCGACCAAGCAGGGCCACATCTTCATCCTGAACCGCGAGACGGGCGAGCCGCTGTTCCCGGTGGAGGAGCGTCCGGTCACGCAGATGGGCGGCATTGCCGGCGAGCGCTACAGCCCGACGCAACCCTTCCCCGTGAATCCCGCGTTCATCGTGCGCCGCGAACTCACGCGCGAGGACATCTGGGGCTTCACGCCCTGGGACAAGGGCAAGTGCCTCGAGAAATTCGATGCGGCCAACTGGGACGGCGTGTTCACGCCGCCTTCCACGCGCGGCACCGTGATGTTCCCGAGTTTCATGGGCGCCACCAACTGGGGCGGCGTGTCGATCGATCCGGTGAACGGCATTCTGGTGATCAATACCACGCAGGTGCCGGCGATCATCCGCATGTACCCGCGCGCCGAAGCCGATGCCATGCTCGCCCGTGGTGAGTTCGTTATTCCCGCCGTGGGAGCGCCCTACGCGCACCTGATGGCGCCCATGCTCTCGCCGCTCGGCGCGCCCTGCGTGAAGCCTCCGTGGGGCACGCTGCTTGCCATCGATCTGAACAAGGGCGAGCGCATGTGGGAGGTGCCGCTAGGCTCCACCCGCGACATGGCGCCCTTCCCGCTGTGGTTCGACTGGGGCGTGCCGAACATGGGCGGCTCCGTGCTCACCGCCACCGGCCTCGCCTTCATCGGCGCGACCACCGACAACTACCTGCGCGCCTTCGACGTGAAGACCGGCGAGAAGCTCTGGGAAGACCGCCTGCCCGGCGGCGGACAATCCACGCCCATGACCTTCCGCCTGCGCGAGGGCGGCAAGCAGTACGTGGTGATCGCGGCCGGCGGCCACAAGTACCTGGGCACCGATCTCAGCGACGCGCTGGTGGCTTACACACTGGAGGAGTGATCCCGATACGGGCGGCGCCTTGCCGGTGCTCGCCCGTCTCTGACGAGCCCGACGCCTTCAAGGATTTTTTCAGCCTGGCGAACGCCCACTCGGATTCCGACATTGCACGGAACACCGTGGTCTTCAGCCTGACGCAGGCGTTCTGAGTAGGACTGCGTTCAGGCGTCCAGCGTGCGGCGGAACCGCGTGAGCGCAACCGTCGCCACGACGAGCAGGAAGAGCAGCAGCGGCCACACGTGCGGCGCCACCTCGGGGAGTCCCGTGCCCTTCAGCATGATCCCGCGCACGATCCGCAGGAAATGCGTGAGCGGGAAGATCGAGCCGATGTGTTGCGCCCACTCCGGCATGCCGCGGAACGGGAACATGAATCCCGACAGCAGCATCGAGGGCAGGAAGAAGAAAAACGTGAGCTGCATCGCCTGCATCTGCGAGCGCGCCACGGTCGATATCAGGTAGCCGAGCGTCGAGACGCAGGCAATGAACAGCGCGAGCATGGCGAAGAGCAGCAGGTAGGAGCCCAGCATGGGCACCTCGAAGACGCCATGCGCCACCGCGAGGATGATCAGCACCTGCACCGCGCCCATGCCCGCGTAGGGCAGCACTTTGCCCAGCATCACCTCCAGCGGTGTCACCGGCATCGCGAGGAGGTTTTCCATGGTGCCGCGCTCCACCTCGCGCGTAAGCGCCAACGCCGGCATCATCACCATCGTCATCGTGAGGATCACGCCGAGCAGCCCCGGCACGGTGTTGTACTGCGAGATGCCTTCAGGGTTGTAGCTGCGGTGTGGCACCACCTCGAAGGGCGCATCGCCCCCGGTGACGCCGGCCGCGGCGAGGCGCTGGTGCGCAAGTGCGCTCCGCGCGAGGCCCATCGCAGCGGCGAGCGCGTTCGAGGCGGAGGCCGGGTCCGTGGCGTCGGCCTCGAGCAGCACTTGCGGGCGCTCGTTGCGCAGCAGCCTTCGTGTGAAGCCTTCCGGAATCGTCACCACGAAAGCGACATCCCCGCGCGCGAGTTGCAGGTCGCCCTCGGCCTCGCTGGCATTTGCCGCCACGATGCGGAAGTAACCCGAGTTGCCGAAGGCGTTGACGATGGCGCGCGTGTAGGCGCTGTGGTCCTGCACGAAGACCGCCGTGGGCAGGTGCTTGGGATCGCTGTTTATGGCGAAGCCGAAGAGCACCAGTTCGACCAGCGGCACGCCGACGATCATCCCGAAGGTCACGCGGTCGCGCCGCAGCTGGATGAACTCCTTGATCAGCACGGCCTTTACACGCCGCGCAGACAATCGCCTGAGGCGTGCGCGCAAACGGGCCAGCAGTCCGCGTTCAGCGCCCATCCGTGCCTGCCCTGCGGCGTTGCATCAGGTGGATGAACACGTCTTCGAGCGTGGTGTCGCCCTCGCTCCAGAGGAGTTGCGGGTCGTTGCGGAAGGGCGCCACCGCGGCGAGCAGCGTCGCGCGGTCGGTGCCCGTCACGTGCAGGGTCTCGCCGAAGGGCGCTACCTGCTCGATGCCCGGCAGGCGCTCGAGTGTGCTGCGCAGGGCGCTGGTTGCGCTGCCGCGCACCCGCAGCGTGTGCAATCCGGCGTGCGCGAGCAGTTCCGGGATGGTGCCATCGGCAAGGATGTGACCGTCCATGATGTAGACGATGCGGTGGCAGCGCTCGGCCTCGTCCATGTAGTGCGTCGAGACCAGCACCGTCACGCCCTCGTCCGAGAGGCGGTGGATCGCGTCCCAGAACTCGCGCCGGGCCTGCGGGTCCACGCCGGCGGTGGGTTCGTCCAGCAGCAGGAGTTTCGGCTCGTGCATCACGCAGGCGGCGAGGGCGAGCCGTTGCTTCCAGCCGCCGGAGAGCGCGCCGGCGAGTTGCTTGCGTCGCGCGCCGAGACCGATCCGCGCGAGCGCTTCCTCGACCTTTTGGCGCCGTGGCTGCAAGTCATAGAGGCGGGCTACGAAGTCGAGGTTCTCCTCGATGGTCAGATCCTCGTAGAACGAGAAGCGCTGCGTCATGTAGCCCGTCTGCAGCTTGATCAGTGCCGCCTCGCGGATGATGTCGTAGCCGAGGCAGGTGCCGGTGGCTGCGTCGGGGTTCAACAGACCGCAGAGCATGCGGATGGTCGTGGTCTTGCCGCTGCCGTTCGGCCCGAGGAAGCCCACGATCTCGCTCTGGCGTACGCGCAGCGAGATGTTGTCAACGACGGTGCGGTCGCCGAAGCGCTTGGTGAGACCGCTGACGTCGACGACGTTCATGTGCCGCCCAGCGAGGCGAGCGGAACGTCCACGATCTGCCCCGGCGAGAGCGTCGCTGCCTCGCCCGGCAAATCGGCCTGCACCAGCACCACGAGCTTCTGGCGGCTCTCGACCGAGTAGATCACCGGCGGCGTGAATTCCGGCCCGCTCGCGATGAACGAGACACGCGCCTCAAGCCCGCTCGCGCAACCATCGCACTGCAGGGGCAGCATCTGGCCGATGCGTACGCCGCTCGCGAGCGCCTGCGGCACGAAGATGCGGAGTGTGCGATTGCCCGGTGGCAGCAGTGTCAGCACAGGCGCGGCCGGGCCTGCGGTTTCGCCAGCGTAGCGGATGATCTCTTCCACACGGCCGTCGGCGGGCGCCTTCAGCGTGCGCTGTGCCAGACGCCAGGCGGCCTCCTGTTCGGCCGCGGCCGCGCCATCGACCACGCGCCGCGCCGCTTCGATTTCCTGCACGCGCGCGGCAATGCCGGCGACCTGCAGATTGGCCTCCATTTCCTGCAGCCGTGCCGAGGCCACGTTGCGCGCAGTGCGCGCCTGATCCAGCGCTGACTGGCTCTGAACCTTGCGCTTCACCAGGTCGCGGATGCGGGCGAGGTCGAGGTCGGCCTGCGAGAGGTCCGCGCGTGCTGCCGCGCGGTTTGCCTCGATCACGGCGATTTCCTCTGCGCGCTTGCCGGTGGTGAGGTTGACGAGTCTTGCCTTTGCTTCCGCGTGACCTGCGGTGGCGGCATCAAGCGCGTAGCGCGCGTCGTCGCTTTCCAGCACGGCGACGGTGTCGCCGGCCTTGATGTCGTCTCCGCGCCGCACCGCGAGGCTGGCGATGCGTGCGCCTTCCAGCGGCGCGACGAACAGCGGCTCGCCCTCGATGTAGCCGCTCAGTGTGGTCGCCGGGACGCTGCAGAACATGTGGGCGACAAGGGAGAAGCTGCAGAGCCAGTCCGCCATTCCCGACCTCGGTGTGATGTGGTGGATCGCGCGCGCACGCGCTGCGGCCACGTGGCCGCGAACGCCTTCAGGTTAGACCATTTCGGTGGTACTGCCCGGCGGTCTCAGGCCGAGCGAAGGCGCAGCGCGTTCGCCACCACGGATACCGAGGACAGGCTCATTGCCGCCGCCGCGAGCATGGGCCCCGGCTGCAGGTGGAAGAACGGGTAGAGCAGACCTGCGGCCACGGGAATGCCGAGCGCGTTGTACAGGAAGGCAAAGCCCAGGTTCTGGCGCATGTTCCGCACCGTGGCGCGCGAGAGCGCACCTGCCCGGGCGATGCCGCGCAGATCCCCCTTCACCAGCGTGAGCTGTGCGCTTGCCATGGCGACATCGGTGCCGGTGCCCATCGCAATCCCCACATCCGCAGCGGCGAGCGCCGGCGCGTCGTTGATCCCGTCCCCGGCCATCGCCACGCGGCGCCCCTCGGCCCGGAGGGATTGCAGCAGCGCCACCTTGCCCGCGGGCAGCAGACCGGCATGCAGCTCCTGCAGGCCGAGGCTCTGCCCGATCGCCGCGACGGCGCTGGTGTTGTCGCCGCTCGCGACGATGATGCGCAAGCCCGCCGCCTTGAGTGCCGCGATCGCATCGGCAGCACCCGGTTTCAGCGTGTCTGCCACGGCGATCAGCCCTGCGAGTACGCCGTCGACCGCGAGGAACATCAGAGTGGCACCTTGCTGCTGCAAACCCGTGACGTCCGCAGCGAGGGGTGTCGTGTCGATGCCGCTCTGCTCCATGAGCGCGGCACTTCCCAATCTGAGCACGCGCGCCGCGATGCGCCCTTCCACACCCGCACCTGCCAGCGCGCGGAAATCCGCCACCGCCGCGAGGGCGAGCCCGCGCTTGCCGGCCTCCTCGAGCACGGCCCGCGCCAGCGGATGCTCGCTCGACTGCTCGAGGCTTGCCGCCAGTTGCAGTACCTTGTTTTCGCCGGTTCCGGTTGCGCCGTGCACGGCCAGGAACGCAGGCCTGCCGATGGTGAGCGTGCCTGTCTTGTCCAGCACCAGCGTGTCGATTTGCGCGAGCCTCTCGATGGCCTCGGCGTCGCGGAACAGCAGACCTGACTGCGCCGCCCGCCCCATCGCCACCATGATCGACATGGGCGTGGCGAGCCCCAGCGCACAGGGGCAGGCGATGATCAGCACCGCGACGCCGTTCAGCACGGCATGCGTCCACGCCGGCGCCGGCCCGAGCAGGCCCCACGCGAGGAAGGTGGCGAGCGCGAAGAGCAGCACGCCGGGCACGAAGACTGCCGCCGCGCGATCGGCAAGGCCCTGCATCGGTGCCCGCGAGCGGCGTGCCTGCGCGACCAACCCCACTATCTGCGCGAGCACGGTGTCTTCGCCCACGGCGGTGGCACGCAGCACGAGCACGCCGTTGCCGTTCTGGGTGGCGCCGATCACGTGGCTGCCCGGTTCCTTGCCCACCGGCATGGATTCGCCCGTGAGCATCGATTCGTCCACCGAGGACATGCCCTCGATCACCTCGCCGTCCACCGGCACTTTCGCGCCCGGCCGCACGCGCAGTCTGTCGCCGGGGCGCAGTGCCGCGAGCGGCACGATCTCTTCGCCGCCATCGGCGCGCAGGCGGCAGGCCGTGTCCGGCGCGAGCCGCAACAGCGCTTGCAGCGCGGAGGAGGTGGCGGCGCGCGCACGCAATTCCAGCACCTGCCCCAGCAGCGTCAGCGTGACGATGGAGGCCGCGGCCTCGAAGTACACCGCCACACGGCCGTGTTCGCGGAAGGCATCGGGAAAGGCCCCGGGCAGCAGCGCCGCGACCACGCTGTAGCCAAAGGCCGCAGCCACGCCGGTGCCGATCAGGGTCCACATGTCCGGCCTGCGCTGGCGTATCGATGCTGCCCACCGCAGGAGCAGCGGCCAACCGGCCCACAGCACCACGGGCGCCGCGAGCAGGAATTGCAGTGGATTGCGCCAGGTCTCGGGTAGCCATGTCCCGCCATGTCCCCACATGGCGAGCAGCATCAGCAGGATCGAAAAGGGAAGCGAGAAAAGAAAACGTCGCTGCATGTCCTGCAGTTCAGGGTCTTGCGGCAGGGAAGCGGCCGGCAGCACCGCTTCGAGCGCCATGCCGCAGAGCGGACAGCGCCCGGGCCCTTCTTGCAGGATCTGCGGATGCATGGGGCAGGTATGCATCCCGCCCTTGCCGCCCTGTGCCGCTGCGGGCGCTGGCGCCGACAGGAAGGCCCTCGGGTTTGCCTCGAACTTCTTCAGGCAGCCCGCGCAACAGAATCGGTAGTCCACGCCCGCGTGCCGTGTGTGCTGCGGTGCGTCCGCGGCGACACGCATGCCGCAGACAGGGTCCCGTAAACCGTCGGTTGCAGGCGCACTGGCGCCCGGCGTGCCGGTTGGCATGGGGTGCTACTCCAGATGCCTCAGCCCCAGCCTACGCCCTCTGCAGCCCCCCGTGTGGATCGTCTGTTGCGCTAGATATGGTAGGTCTCGGTGTTGCCGTCCACGCCGATTGCCTGGCCGTTGATCATCTTCGCGGCCGGTGAGGCCAGAAACAGTGCCAGATCCGCTATCTCCGAGGCTTCGACGAAGCGCTTGATCGACTGTCCCGAGAGGTACTCCGCCGTCACCTGCTCCGGCGTGATGCCGCGCTGTGCGGCCTCGGCGGCGATCACGCGATCCATGCGATCGCCCCGCACCGTGCCCGGGCAGATGCAGTTGCAGCGCACCTCGTGCGGGCCGAGTTCGATCGCGAGCGATTTGGTGAGCCCCACGATCGCCCACTTGGCGGCCGCGTAGGGCGTGCGCATCCCGAAGCCGTAGACGCCCGCCATCGAGGAGATGCTGATCACGCTGCCGCTGCGCTGCGCCTTCATCAGCCCCGCGACGCGGCGTGTGCAGCGGAAATGCGAATCGAGGCTCACGCGCAGGCATTGCTCCCATTCCTCCGGTGCGATGTCCTCGACGAAAGCGGTGGGGCCTTTGGTGCCCGCGTTGTTCACCAACACATCCACGCCGCCCAGATCCGCGAGCGCGACGTCGAGCCAGGCATCGATGGCAGCACCGTCGGAGAGATCCACCTGCGTGGCCACGGCCTGCGGGAATTCCGCGCGGAAGGCCTCCAGTGCGGCAGGATCGACGTCGCAGACGTGCACGCGTGCGCCATGGCCGATGAAGGCCGCGGCGATGGAGCGGCCGATGCCCGCGGCAGCAGCCGTGATCAGAACGCGTTGTGACATCGGTGCTCCCCTGGTCCGGACTGGGTTGTGTGCTGAGCGCGCGGGGATGGTAGCGCGGCCCGATGGCAAGCGCATCGCCGGCGCACGGCCTTGCGCTGCGGGCATCCGCGCGGGCGCGTATTCCCTCGCCCCCCGCGATGTCGCCCAATGAAGGCACGGAGTGAACGCAAGAGGAGGTCGATATGTCCGGTTCCGAACCCAGCATGAGGGAGCGCCTCTTGGCCCCGCCGGTACCTCGCGCACCGCATCGCGAACGGCGCGCTGAGGGCGATCACCCGGAGGCGCAGCTGCGCGCGCTGCTCAATCCCGACCAGCTGCATCGCCTCAAGGCCATCGAGAGTTTCGGCTGGAGGCTGGCGTTCATTCGCAAGCCGCTGTTCCAGGACGTGATACCGGTGGTCGAGTCGGCGGATGGCCGCCAGCGTTGCGTGATGGACGCCATCGGACAGCTCGAGCCCGGCACCGTGGTGGAGATGCGCTGATCCTCGCTGCCGCCGCCCGCCCGCTGCCTTTACCTGCACGCGGCCGGCGGCCTATGCTCCACGCGTTGCGGCGCTCCGATCGGTAACTATCCTCCGGCAGTCCGGCCCGCACGCATGCGGGGGGTTCCGATGCCGTCACTCAATATCGCCATTGTCGTTCTCTATCTTGCCGCCATGCTCGCCTTCGGCTGGTGGGGCAAATCGCGCACGCGCAACACCAGCGATTATCTGGTGGCGGGGCGTCGCCTGGGGCCCATGCTCTACACCGGAACAATGGCAGCCGTGGTGCTGGGCGGGGCGTCCACCGTGGGCGGCGTGGGGCTTGGCTACCGCTACGGCATCTCCGGTATGTGGCTGGTGGTGGCGATCGGCGCGGGCGTGCTGCTGCTCAGCCTGTTCTTCGCGCCCACCGTGCAACGCCTTCGCATCTTCACGGTCTCGCAGATGCTCACGCTGCGCTACGGCACCCGCGCAACGCGCGTCTCCGGCATAGTGATGCTGGCCTACACGCTGATGCTGAGCGCCACCTCCACCGGTGCGTATGCCACAGTTTTCGTGGTGCTCTTCGGCTGGGACCGAGCCACTTCGATCGCGCTCGGCGGCGCCATCGTGCTGGTGTATTCCACCGTGGGCGGCATGTGGTCCATCACGCTCGCCGACATGGCGCAGTTCATCATCAAGACCGTGGGCATTTTCTTCCTGATGCTGCCCTTCGCGCTGGAGTCCGCCGGCGGATTCGCGGGTATCGCGGCGCGCGCGCCCGAGGCGTTTTTCAGCATCACCGGCATCGGCTTCGAGACCATCGTCACCTACTTCGTGGTCTACACGCTCGGCCTGCTGATCGGGCAGGACATCTGGCAGCGCGTGTTCACGGCGGGCACACCCGGCATCGCGCGTTGGGGCGGCGCCACGGCGGGGGTGTATTGCATCCTCTACGGTGTGGCGGGTGCGGTGATCGGCATGGCGGCGAGCGTGATCCTGCCCGAGATCGCCGCCAAGGACGATGTCTATGCCGACGTGGCCCTGAAGGTGCTGCCCGTGGGCTTGGGCGGCCTCGTGCTGGCTGCCGCCGTGGCGGCGATGATGTCCACGGCCTCCGGTGCGCTGATCGCCGCGGCCACCGTTGCCCGCGCCGACGTGGTGCCCACGGTGTCGGCATGGCTCGGGCGCGCGCCCGCGCTCTCGTTGAAAGAAGACCCGGACGCGGATGTTGCGGCGAACCGTCGCTGGGTACTCGGCCTGGGGTTGGTGGTGATCGCGCTCGCCATCGTGGTGCAGGACGTGGTGGCCGCGCTGACCATTTCCTATGACATCCTGGTCGGCGGCTTGCTGGTCGCGATCCTCGGCGGGCTCATGTGGCGCAGGGGCACGGGCCTTGGCGCCGGTGTTTCGATGGCTGCCGGGACACTGGTCACGCTGGGCTCGATGATCGTGCTGGAGGTGCAGTCCGAGACGCGCTACGGCGGCGTGTATGCCAACGAGCCTATCTACTTCGGGCTGCTCGCCTCGGGCGTCTGTTATGTGCTGTTCTCGTTGTTCTCCGCGCCCACCGACCCTGCCGTGATGGCTGCCTGGGACGCGCGCGCCGCAGGCGATGTGAGCGAGGAAGTCCCGGTGTCGGACGCCGGCTGAGCCGGGGTTTGTCAGGCGATGTCCGCGGTGGGTTGCTCCGCGAGGCACGATGCCCGGTAGGCAAGGAATGCCCGGTTTGTCTCGTGCGGGAAGTCCTGCAGTTCCAGCGGCATCAGGTGCTCGTCCTGCCCGAGTTCGCGCAGACGCC
>CAIXOY010000320.1 GCA_903921135.1 uncultured Gammaproteobacteria bacterium | reverse complement strand
TGGGTGATGCTGGGGTGTTGGGTATCCAGATGCCATCGGAACCGCATGGATTGTTGGTGATGGCTGGCTTTTGCGACTGCGGTGGTATCGGTTTGCCAACACAGATGCCGTTCGCATCATGCATTTCATAGCTCTTGCATGTCTCCTGATAAGGAGCTGTCGCTGGAGTTGGGCCCGCTGCGGCCGCAACTGAACTCGGACCAGCTGCAGCCGGTACGGGAGTCGCTGGAGCCGGAAGTGAAGCTGCAACTTGCTGCGCGGAGCATACTTGGCGGGAGGTGCCAGTGCTGTCCGTGGCCGTCGTCATTACCTGACCGGCAGGGCAATTGGTGGCCGGTGGTGCAGTTTTCGCCATCGCACCGCCGCCACCGTCGCCGCGGCAGCTGGCAGGTAGTTTGTCCGCCTCCAGCGCCGGGGTGGCGCCGGCATAGGGCGCTGCGCTGACACAGTGCCAATCGCCGTTGCCGCGCCGCTCCAGCGCCAGCACCGCGCGCTGGCCGATGCCGGGCAGGTCCATGCCGGCCAGGATGTAGCCCACGAGCGGATCGCCGGGCTTGCCCGCGTTCCAGGTGAGGGCCGTCATCATGTCGACTTTCTTGCCGCTGCTGTCGAGCAGGTCGGTTGCCGGCTGCGCCCCGCTTGCCAGTGCAATGTCGACACGGGTGCGGGCGGCATCGGCGAACGCGAGCGCCTCGGCCACCCGGGAACGGGTGACGTAGTTCTGGTAGGCCGGATAACCGACCGCCACCAGAATGCCGACGATGGCTACCGTTACCAGGACTTCCACCAAGGTAAATCCGGCCAACTTTTTCTTTTCCACGCTGGACTCCTATGGTCACGTCGATCTATTCAGCAGTTTATTGAACGTGCCAAGAGCGAATCTAGGCCACCCGGCGTCTTGAGAGACCGGCGCGTTCGAGTCAGGTCGGCATCCTCGCCACGCCTGCACGAAAATGGTACTCCAATTCACTTTCGCGCTTCTGAAGGAAAAATCTCCTCTGCAAAAGCTCGCGCGCGCTCACATCAGCGCGCCACCAAGCTGACAGGCATCGGGATCGAATAAGAATTCCATCTTCGGCCATAAGAGCACGGGCGAAGGCCGCCCCTATACTCGGCCCGACAGGCTGTTCACCCGGAGTCGAGGCACATGAGCACACCGCTACGCATCGTCGACGGCGCCACCGTTCGCCGCCTCGCGTCACCGGAGAAACTGATCGGGTGGATGCGGCCCGCGATGATCTCGACCAGCCGCCGCGCGGTGGAATTGCCGCTGCGGCGCGGCATGGTCCTGCCGGGCGGGCTCGGTGTGATCGGCATGATGCCGGGCTATGTAGGCGAGGAAACCGCGTCGGCCGGCGTGAAACTGGTGAGCCTCGTGCCACCGGAGCGACGCCGCGGATCGAGCCATCTGGGATTGATGGTGCTCTACGACGCCGACGGCCTGGTGCCGCAAGCCATTCTTTGCGGCGCGACCGTCACCGCCTTGCGCACGGCGGCCGTGAGCGCGCTCGCCACCTCGGTGCTGGCACGCCCGGAGGCAAGCGTGCTCGCGATACTCGGCGCCGGCGAGCAGGCCGCCGCACACATCCCGGCGCTGATGGCAGTGCGCCCCTTCAAAAAGATCGTGATCTGGGCGCGCCGGCCTGAACAGGCCGAGGCGCTCGTCGCCACCCTGCACGCTCCTGCCGAAATCGTTATCGCTCCGAGCGTGCAGCAGGCCGTCGCAAGCGCGGATGTGATCTGTACCCTCACCTCGGCCCGGGAGCCGATCCTGCAGGGCGAATGGCTTGCGCCCGGCACCCACATCAATCTGGTCGGCTCGAGCAGCGCCGATGCGCGCGAGGCAGACGACGCCCTCGTGCAGCGCAGCCGCTTCTTCGTGGATTACATCCCCTCGACGCTGGATCAGGCCGGCGAGTTCCTGCATGCGAAAAACGCCGGCCTTGTCGATGACGCCCACATCGTGGCGGAACTGGGCGCGGTGCTTGATGGCAGCGCAGACGGTCGCCGCAACCCGCAGGAGATCACGGTGTACAAGTCGCTTGGCATCGCGGCACAGGATGTGGTGACGGCGCGACAGGTTTTCAGGGCTGCCTGCGACGAGAACCTCGGGGTGATGGCGTCTGTCTGAGAGCCTGTACATCGCGGCTTCGACAGCGGCGCATTTCATCGCGGGCATCGGGGAACATCTTGGCAACGCATAACCGGTTTTTGCTCTCGCTGTTACTCCCGATGGCGCTGGTCGCCAACGCCGTACCTGCATCGACCGAGTACAGCTGCGCCGACTTCAACCGGCAATCGCGGGTGTCTGCAAGCCGGCTGGACAACGAACTCCACATTGCCAACAGCCCGCTGCTTGCCGCGGATCTTGCCGCAGGCAACAACCCGAAGCTCGCGGCCTACCTTGATCAGTTCGCGGTTGATGTAGCTGTGCATGGCTTGCAGGGAAGACCGGAGCCCGCACACATCGCCGATGTGAAGGCGCATTACCAGCATGTGATGGGCACGGCCACGCCTGCAGCCCGTGATCCGGACAGCGCGCTTCAGGAAGACGTGCGTGTCGTGGCGGGGCCG
>CAIXOY010000319.1 GCA_903921135.1 uncultured Gammaproteobacteria bacterium | reverse complement strand
ACCAAACCCGGCTTGAATGTGACTACTTAATAAACTGGTGTAATACGGAAAAACACTGCTCGCCCTTGTCATCGTCGAATAGCGACTGGGGAGAGCCGTGTTTTTTTGAGTATGTAGCGCTCTCACTACTGTCCGGACGTTGAACGGTCGAACCGCGGCAAATGCCTGATCTTAAATAGAGAAGTCATGATTTTTCTTGGTCTCGATTTGAAACGCGTTGCATCGATTTGCGATCCTGCGAGGAGTTTACTCGCCGGGAGCATCGATGAACTTGGGCAAGTTGGTATTCGCGCAGCTTACGCAGCATTTGCCACTGACGACGTTTCGCCGCTGCGTCGCGCGCTACGGCGGAGAGCACAAGGTCAAGGCGTTTTCCTGCCTCGATCAGTACCTGTGCATGGCCTTCGCCCAACTGACCTATCGCGAGAGCCTGCGCGACATCGAAGCGTGTCTTCGTGCGCAAGCGGGCAAGCTTTACCACATGGGCATCAAGAGCCGGGTTTCGCGCAGCACACTCGCCGATGCCAACGAGGTGCGCGACTGGCGCATCCACGCCGAGCTTGCCCAGTCGCTCATTGGAATCGCCCGGCCTCTTTATTCCGAGGAACCGTTTGGCGTCGATCTGAAGAACGCGGTCTACGCGCTGGACGCCAGCACCATCGACCTGTGCCTGTCGGTGTTTCCTTGGGCACCGTTTCGCTCGACCAAGGCGGCCATCAAGCTGCATACGCTTCTGGATTTGCGCGGCAACATTCCCACCTTCCTGCACATCAGCGACGGCAAACTGCACGACGTCAATGTGCTGGACTTGCTGATACCCGAGCCGGGCGCCTTCTACATCATGGACCGAGGCTATATCGACTTCGAACGGCTGCATCGGCTGCACGAGGCGGGCAGCTTCTTTGTGACGCGCGCAAAATCCAACCTCAAAGCCCAACGTCGGTATTCCCATCCGGTCGATCGCAGCACGGGGTTGATCTGCGATCAGACCATCGTGCTCACTGGGTTTTACTCGCGCCAGGACTTCGACACGCCACTGCGTCGCATCAAGTTCAGAGACCCCAAGACCGGCAAACGGCTCGTGTTCCTGACCAACAACTTCGCGCTGCCAGCGAGCACCATCGCCGATCTTTATCGGTGCCGGTGGCAGGTCGAATTGTTTTTCAAGTGGATCAAGCAGCATCTTCGGATCAAGGTCTTTTTCGGCACTTCGGAGAACGCAGTCAAGACTCAAATCTGGATCGCGGTCTCGGTCTACGTACTCGTCGCCATTGTCAAAAAACGGCTCAACCTCTCGGCGAGCCTCTATGAAATGCTACAGATCTTGAGTCTGACCATGTTCGAGCGAATTCCATTGGATCAGCTACTTAACAAAACCGTCACCGATGATATTCAGGCCCTTTCGGCTAATCAGCTGAATTTGTTCGAATAACGTCCGGACACTACTGGTATCGTTTCAGGATGAACCGACTCGCCCGAATTCTCGTTCCCCTCGTGATTGCTGCACTGCAGCCGTACTGCGGTGCAGCGTACGCGCAGGGATTTCCCGACAAGCCCGTGAAAGTCATCAACGGGTTCGCCGCCGGCGGCGGCTCCGACATCCTGCTGCGCGCCTTCATAGGGAAATGGGCGGAGCTCCTCGGCCAGCAGATGGTGGTCGACTACCGCACCGGCGCCGGGGGCAACGTGGCCATGGAGGCGGTGGCGAAATCCCCCGCTGACGGCTACACGCTGCTGATGGGCTCCCCTGGCCTTGT
>CAIXOY010000318.1 GCA_903921135.1 uncultured Gammaproteobacteria bacterium | reverse complement strand
TCGATCACCTACGGCGCCAACAACAGCATCACGGAGGTTAGCTACACCGACAGCTCGGGCTACAGCAGCGTGACCGAGTACCAGATAACCGCAGATGCGGATGGCTCGGTCACTGGCTCCATCCAGACCACCACCGCCCGCGACGGAAGCGGTTACAGCTACACCTCGACCGTCACTTTGGACGCCAGCGGTAACATGGTCCAGTCCAGCTACACCGACACCATGGCCCTGGTTAGCGAATGGATGGGATCTTATGAGGCATTCTCGTGGCCCGAGGAGTCCACCACCGACGCGTCTGACGCAGCCTATGGCTTCTCTCAGCCGCCGACTGAGGAGTCTTATGCAGCGCGCAGCCTGAGTGTGTACGACTCGGAAGCCTTCTCGCTTGACACCTACACGGCAGGGCCCGTTGCTGATCACAACGACCATCACCACGGGGCAGTGTTCTTCCTCTGATGGCGTTGTGCGTCTGCAGGTCACCGCCTGGTTTGCCCGCTGCGCGAAGCGCAGGTGCTGCGCCCTTGCGAGTTCAAGCCACAAAGCGAGGGCGCTGCAACCGCTCCGTCCAACGTTTTTCCCGGACCAGTTTGCCGTTCTCGAACACGCGGCCAGGCCGTCGGCACCCGTAAGCTTCGCCGGCGAATGCCGCGGCCGTCTTCACTCCTCAATCGCAGCGTAAGCAAGACTCTGGATCTGCGGCCTGATGGGGTAACTCCCGGAAGGCATCAGTTGCGTCATGAATATCCCGATCAGATCCTCCACCGGATCGACCCAGAAGTAGGTCGAGGCCATGCCTCCCCACGAATACGTGCCCGCGCCCGCCGCGCTGAGTGATGCCACGCCGTCCAGCATGATCGAGAAGCCGAGTCCGAAACCCGCGCCGCGGGTCTGCGTCTCGGTGAACAGCGAATCCCCCATGTGCTCGAGACTCTCGTTGCCGGGCAAGTGGTTGCGCAGCATCAACCTCAGGGTGGTGGGGGAGAGCAGCCGCACGCCGTCCAGCGCGCCGCCATTTGCGAGCATGCGGCAGAAGCGCAGGTAGTCATCAACTGTCGACAGCAGCCCTCCACCGCCGGAGAGATAGCTCTGCGCGCCGCGGTAACTGCTGTCCTGCACGCCGTCCTGCCGACGTGTCGCGCCGCCACCGAAAGGCTTTTCGTAGCAGGTCGCGAGCCGCGACAGGCGGTCATCGCTGATCGAGAACGCGGTGTCGCGCATGCCGAGCGGCGAGAGGATGCGCTCCTCCAGAAAGCTGTCCAGAGCCATGCCGGACACCACCTCCACCAGTCGCCCCACCACATCGGTCGCCACCGAATAATTCCAGCGCTCGCCGGGTGAGAAGAGCAGCGGCAATTCCGCGAGCGCCTCGACGAATTCCGCCAGTGTGCCGCCACGCGCATTCCACTGGCCCAGTCCGCGCTTGCGGTAGAGCGCATCCACCGGGTGCTGGTGCATGAAGCCGTAGGTGAGACCTGCGGTGTGCGTGAGGAGGTCGTGCACGCGAACGGGTCGCGCGGGTTTGCGCGTGCGGTAGGTTTCGGCGTCGCCGCCGTCGAAGACCTCGAGGTGCTCGAAGCAGGGGATGTAGCGGCTCACCTCGTGTTCGAGCCGGATCAGGCCCTCCTCGCAGAGCATCATCAGCGCCACCGAGGTGATGGGCTTGGTCATCGAGTAGATGCGATAGATCGTGTCCGGCGTGATCGCCTCCTGTGTGTCCCAGTCTTTCACGCCCTGCTCGCTGCGGAATACCACCTGCCCGCGGCGCGCCAGCAGCAGCGCGTAACCGGGTATGCGCTTGTGCTCCAGATAGCTCGACAGGAAAGGCGTGATCCGCGCGAGGCGCGCGCTGCTCATACCGCAGGCTTCGGGTGTGACGGGTTCGGTGTGCATGCGATGCTCTTTGCCGTTGTCGTTCACGGGACATGGTCACCGCTCGAGGCGGCGCGGGGCAACACGCGAAGAGAGCCAGGTCTTCCGTTTTCATGGCCATCTGGCGAACACGACGCCTCTATGCTTACAGTCCACTCCGTAAAGCCGTGGAAAGCAGCGCATGTCCGGGGACGTTCAATCTCTCCTGCAGGATGACCTCATTGTTGCCGTGCTGCCGGTGTTTCTCGCGGCGTGCGCCCTGGAGGCATGGTATTCGGCGCGCAAGGGTCTCGGCTGGTACGAGGCCTCTGACCTCCGGGCCTCCCTTGTCGTGATGCTCGTCACCGGCGCAGTGGATCTGCTGCCAAAAATCGCCGGCATCTGGGCGATGTTCGCTCTCCACGACATGAGCCCCCTGCGCGATGTCATCGGGCGCCAGTGGTGGGCCTGGTGTCTGTTGTTCGTGCTCGATGATTTCACGTACTACTGGTTCCACCGCGGCAACCATACCGTGCGCCTGATGTGGGCCGGGCACGTCAACCACCATTCCTCGCGTCACATGAATCTGGGCACGGCTCTGCGCCAAGGGGTTGGCGAGCGCGCGATCAAGTACCTGTTCTGGCTTTGGCTGCCGTTGCTGGGCTTTGATCCCGTAATGGTGGTCAGCATGCTGAGCATCAGTTTGTTCTACCAGTTCTGGCTCCATACTCCCGCGATAGGCAAATTGCATCCCCTCGTCGAATTCGTGCTGAACACACCCTCGCACCATCGCGTTCACCACGGTTCGAACGTGCGCTATCTCGACCGCAACCACGGCGCCACACTGATCCTCTGGGACCGGTTGTTCGGCACCTTCAGCGAAGAAATCGACGAGGAGCCGGTGGTGTACGGCCTGACGAAGAACAATCCGGACAACAAGATATCCACGGTCCTGCTGCGTGAACTGCGCAGCCTCGTCGCCGATCTGCGCCGGGCCCGCTGCTGGCGGGATCGTATGCGGTATCTGTTCAGGGCGCCGGGGTGGAGCCACGACGGCCCCGACCTGCGCTCGGAGACGCTGCGATCACGTGCGGCCGCTACTGCCTGAATCAGGTGAAAGCATGGGGCAAGGGTGCTCGCTATAATCGCCCGCGTCCCACGTTCTCCGGAGCCTCCTGATGCCACGCAGCACCTGCGATATCTGCGACGATTTTCCCGATGAGGTGAAGGTTGTCGATCCCCTGTTCCGTGATTTCGGCGCACGTGCGCAGTTCGGCGGCAGGATCGTCACGATCAAGTGCCACGAGGACAACTCCCGCGTGCGTGATCTCGTCGCCGAGGACGGCCGCGGCGCCGTGCTGGTGATCGACGGTGGTGGCTCGCTGCGACGCGCCTTGCTGGGCGATCAGCTCGCAGCCAAGGCGGTGGCGAACGGCTGGGAGGGGATCCTGATCTTCGGTGCGGTGCGCGATGTCGAAGCGCTCTGCACCATGGATATCGGCATCAAGGCACTCGGCGCAATCCCGATCAAAACCGACAAGAAAGGCCTCGGGGAACGCGATGTTCCGGTGCGCTTCGCCGGTGTCGATTTCGTACCGGGGGAGTTTGTGTATGCGGATGGCAATGGCGTCATCGTGAGCGCGCGCGAGTTGCCCGCCGGTGCCTGAGCACAACGCTGGCCAACTGCCGGGCGGCTTTTCCGCACGCCGTTTCCTGCGAGAGTACTGGCAGCGCAAACCGCTCTTGCTGCGCGGTGCAGTGTCGGGGCTCGAAGATCTGCTGCCTGCTGACGAACTTGCAGGCCTGGCGCTCGAGCCGGAGGTGGAATCGCGCATCGTGCTCGAGAAGGGCCGCAAGCCGTGGCAGCTGCGGCGTGGCCCGTTCACAGAAGACGACTTCGCGCGCTTGCCCAAATCCCGCTGGACGCTGCTGGTGCAGGCCGTTGACCAGTGGCTCCCCGAGGCAGCCGACGTGCGGGCACAGTTCGGCTTCCTGCCCGGCTGGCGCTTCGACGACATCATGGTGAGCTACGCCACCGACGGCGGCGGCGTGGGGCCACACTTCGATTACTACGATGTGTTCCTGATCCAGGCGAGCGGGCGACGGCGCTGGCGCATCGGCCAGCACTGTGACGCGAATACGCCTCTGCGCAGCGATGCCGAACTGCGCATCCTCCAGCGCTTCGACACGCAGGAAGAATACGTGCTCGAACCGGGCGACATGCTCTATGTGCCACCCGGTGTCGCGCACTGGGGCATCGCCGAAGGCGAGTGCATGACCTGGTCGGTGGGCTTCAGGGCGCCCTCGCATGCCGAGATCGTGCAGGAGATCGCGGCGCAGGTGGCCGAGCAGATTCCGGAGCACCGCAGGTTCGGCGATGCGGGCCGCAGCTACCCCGCGGACGGTCGCATTCCCGCGCATGCCATCGCGGAAGTGCGTCGCGCGCTCGATGCCTTGCGCGGCGCCGACGACGCCCTGCTCGCAGACTGGTTGGGGCGTTACATGAGCGCCCGCAAGTACCCGGAACTCGAGATCGCGCCACGACGCGCTCCCGCCGGTGGCCTGCGTGCGATCGTGTCGGCAGGGCGTGGTGTGGAGCGCCACCCGGCCTCGCGCTTTGCGTGGGTGGAGGGCGATCCGGCGAGCCTGTATGTCGATGGTGAGTGCCTGCCGTGCCCCGCAGAGCTGGCTGCGTTGCTGTGCTCGGGTGCAGCGCTGGATGCCGCCATACTGCGGCCTTGGTTGCGCGCCAGGGCCTCGCGTCTGGTGCTCGATACGCTGCTCGTACGCGGCGCGCTTCAGCGCGTCTGAGCGGCTTTGGGCCAGCGCAGTTCCTCGACTGTCGCTACGCCGCCGCCCGGACGCCGCGTGTCGCTCGCGCCCAGCATGTAGCCGTCTCGGAAAAGGATCGACTGCGAGTTGCCGAGCAGCATCTTGCTCTCGACAGGGTGTTGGCCCTTGTCTCCCAGCAAACGCACCGTATCGGCGCTGATGCCCGGCTCCAGATAGAGTTCATCCGGGAGCCACTGGTGATGCACGCGCGGTTGCGCGGTGGCGTCTGCGATGTTCATCCCGAACACGGTGCTGTTCAGGATGATCTGCAACACCACCGTGATGATGCGTGAGCCGCCTGGCGCACCGGTCGCAAGCCAGGGCTGTCCGTCCTTGAAGACCAGCGTCGGGGTCATCGAGGAGAGCGGGCGCTTCTCGGGGCCCACCGCGTTGGCCGAATCGCCCACCAGCCCGAAGGCATTTGGCACGCCTGCCTTCACGGCGAAATCGTCCATCTCGTTGTTCAGGAAGAAGCCTGCACCCGGCACCGCGACGCCGTTGCCGAAAGAGTAATTGAGTGTGTAGGTGTTGCTGACGACGTTGCCCTCGCGGTCCATCACGGAGTAGTGCGTGGTCTGCGTGCTTTCCCGGGGGAAGTCCGAGACGGGCGCGATCTTTTCCGCAGGCGTTGCCCGCGCCGGATCGATCGAGGCGCGAATGCGTGCTGCGTAGGCGGTGCTGGTAAGTCCTGCCACCGGCACATCGAAGAAATCCGGGTCCCCGAGATGCTTGCTGCGGTCCGCGTATGCGTGCTTCATGGTTTCGGCGAGGGTGTGGATGTAGGCGGCACTGTTGTGCCCCATGCCCTCGAGCGGCAGGCCGTCCAGGACGTTCAGCATCTGCACCAGATGCACGCCGCCGGAGGAAGGCGGTGGCATCGAGACGATATCGAAGCCGTGGAAGCGCCCGCGCACCGGCGCACGCTCAATTGCGCGGTAGCCGCGCAGGTCCGCGTGGGTGATGAGTCCGCCTCCGCGCTTCATCTCGTTGACGAGTTTGTCTGCCACGGGGCCCCGGTAGAAACCGT
>CAIXOY010000317.1 GCA_903921135.1 uncultured Gammaproteobacteria bacterium | reverse complement strand
TGACAGGTTCGCTTCGATGCGATCGCGCAACTGCCGAAGTGCGAAGGAGCGTGACTCGGTCAGTTCGTAGCCCAGATCCTCCAGTGCGCGTCTCACCTCGAGTCGGGCGCTCTCCGCGCCCAGAGCCGGCTGCAAGGCTGCGATGAACTCCATCGGGGACCGCAGCTGTGGACGGTGGCCGGGCGGCGTACCCGGATAGGCCGCATTGCAGGCTTGCGCTGCCTCACGCTCCTCCTGGCTCTGGCGGGTCAGCCATGAGAGGCCTACCAGCACCAGTGTGTTCAAAGCCAGACTTTGCACGGCCGCGATGCCCCAGTGGCTGCCTTGCACGAGTGTCGCGAGCTCATCTCCTGAGCCCGCCGAGTGCCCTCTGTCGGGGCCGAGCAGGGCCAGCAGCCAGACGCCGAAGCCGGCAAGGAGTCCGCCCGCGAAACCGGTTCGGTTGGCTCCCGGCCAATAGAGCAGCGCGAGTGTCCCGGGGAAGAACTGCGCCGCCGCCACGAAGGATGAGAACCCCAGTGTCTCAAGCGAGCTGCGACCAGCGAACACCGTATAGAACACGTGGGCGGAGAGGATCACCAAACCGATCAGGATCGAGCGCACCACTTCGAGGCCGCGATACAGATCCTTCCCGCCGCCGGGGCGGTAGAGCGGCAACACGAAATTGTTGAGGCTCATCGAGGCCAGTGCGAGAGAGGTCACGATGATCGCCGAACTTGCGGCAGACAAGCCCGCGATGAATGCGGCGAAGGCAATCACGCCCGAGCCCGTGGCGACTCCGATGCTGGCAGCGTAGTACTCGGCAGGCCCCGAGACGCCCAGTCGCATCCCCGACCAGAGTACAGGCAAGACCGGCAAGCTGATCAGCAGCAGGAAGAGGGGGAAGCCCCAACTGGCCCGCATGACCGAACGCATGCTGGGGTTTTCGTGCAGGGCCATGTGCAGAAGGTGTGGCAGGCCGGTGGCGGCGCCGAAAAACATCAGTGCAAGGATGTGGGTTTCGCTGTCACGGGATGCAGCGAGAACGCCGGTCGCGGCGGTGTTGTGTTCGAGCCACGTGCCCATCTCGGCGAGGTCGCCGAACGCTGCCTGCGTCGCGAGTACGCCCACCAGCAAGAAAGCCCCCAGCTTCACCAGAGACTCGAAGGCCATGGTCACCACGAGCCCGTTGTGCCGCTCCCGCTCTGAAATGGGGCGGGCGCCGAAGAGGATCGCGAAGACCGCGATCGCTGCCGCGAAGGCGAGCGCCGTACTGCCGCTGCCCGCCTCACGAGGCTCCACGTTGCCCAGCAGCGAGGCGATGTTCGACACCACCCTGATCTGCGCGGCCATGAGTGGCATCGCTGCGGCGAGCATGCCCGCGGTCACGAGTGCGCCCACGGCAGCGCCCCTGTAACGGTAGGCGAGGAGGTCCGCGATTGACGTGAACTGCATCCGTCTGCAGATGCCGAGCAATGGCAGCAGGAGGAGCGGCGCGAACAGGAACAGTGCGCTTGTGCCGGCGAAAAACGCGAGGTAACCGTAGCCGTGCCCCTCGGCCACCGCAGTCATGCCGAAGAGCGACCATCCGCAGGCGAAGACGCCCAATGACAGCGTGTAGACGAAGGGTTTGCCGGCGAGCGCGGCGGGGATGATGTTCCGGTCCGTCAGCCACGCGACGGCGAAGAGCGCGCAGAGGTACAGCACGCCAACCGTGAAGAGTGTCCCCAGGTCAATTCCCACGCCGTGCGTCCCGGTACATCGATACGGCCACGACGAGAATCAGACCCAGCCACACGATTTGCGGGCGGTACCAGCGTGCGGGCTCCTCGGTGATCCAGTGTCCGATCGCAGGAGCGAACACGAACAGCAGGAGCATGACCAGCAGCAGAACGCGGTTGATGTGCATGGAAACGCGGCGCCACGGGGGATGGAACGATGGTAAAGAGCCCCGGTGCCCACTGCCAAGCGCTGCTTAGCCGGGCAGCGAAGCTGCGTCGACGTCGTCCCGGGGGATGCGCCGGGGCTCCCATCGTGCGATCGCGGTGTCGAGCAATGCCTGAACGCTGTCACTCCCGTCAGCGGGGGGCAGTGTCTGCCCCAGTGCCCGCAAACAGCGACGGATGTTCTCATGTGCGCGGCTGTCGTCCAGTGCGGCAGCGTGCGCTTGTTTGCTGAGTTTCTGGCCGTCCTCGTTCAGCAGCAGAGGCAGGTGTGCGTAGGTCGGGCGTGACAGCCCGAGCAACTCCTGCAGGCGCAGGTGGTAGGGGGTCGAGTCCAGAAGGTCGCGCCCGCGCACGATGTGGCTCACGCGCTGGAATGCGTCGTCCACGACGACGGCGAGATGGTAACTGTACAGCCCATCCCGGCGCTGCACGACGAAGGAGTCCGCGCTCACCGGCGCTCTGACCTTGCCGAGGATTTCATCGTCGAAACCGACGGTGCCTGTGCCTATCTTCACCCGTACCGCCGCAGGTTCGGAGGGCGGATCAACGGATTGCGGGCACTGTGCGGCGTGCTCGCCGGCAAGCAGATCTTGCCGGCTGCAGGTGCAGTGGAAGGCTTCTCCCGTGGCGAGGAGTTGCTGCACAGCGGCGTCATACGCGCTGCATCGGGTGCTCTGCCACAGCACGGGTGAAGGGTGGGAGAGGCCGTGGGCGCACAGGCTTGCAAGGATGGACAGCGCAGCGCCCGGGGGTTCACGCGGCGGATCCAGGTCTTCAATGCGTACCAGCCACTCACCGCCCGCATGCCGGGCCCACAGCCAACTGGCAAGCGCCGTCAGCAGTGAACCCAGATGCAGCGGGCCTGTGGGAGAGGGGGCGAAGCGGCCGGTGTACACGGAGGGCCCGACAGCCAACGCCCGACGGGCAGCCCTCGCTCAGCCGTGCTCCTGCCGTTCCTTGATTTCTTCGAGTGTCTTGCAGTCGATGCAGAGGGTGGAGGTCGGGCGTGCTTCGAGACGCTTTATGCCGATCTCTACGCCGCACTCCTCACAGAAACCGTAGTCATCCTGATCGAGCAGTTCGAGGGTGCTCTCGATTTTCTTGATCAGCTTGCGCTCACGGTCCCGCGTGCGCAGTTCGAGGCTGAATTCCTCCTCCTGCGTTGCGCGGTCCGCGGGGTCAGGAAAATTGGCTGCCTCGTCCTTCATGTGCATGACGGTCCTGTCGACCTCCGCCATGAGTTCCGATCGCCGGGTGAGGAGAATGTTACGGAAGTGCTGCTTCTGGGCCTCGTTCATGTAGGCCTCGCCTTTTGCTTGCGCATAGGGCGTGAAGTTCCTGAACTCTGACGTTGGTTTGCCGGCCGCGGGTTTCTGGGCCGGGGGCTTGGGCGATTGAGCGGGCATGCTGTTCCTGACCTTTACTGCTGGTGCGGCCCGCGGTGCCGATGCTGCCGCAGGCGGTTTGGCGGCTGGCGTTGCGGGCGCGGAGGATTTCGGGACTGTGGCCGGTGCGGCTTTCGGGGCGGCCTTGGCGGCTGCTTTCGGCGCTGGCGGAGGTGGTGTCTTGACTGCCGGCTTGGACGCCGGCTTCGGTGCAACCTTCGCAGCGACCTTGGGAGCGACCTTGGGGGCCGGCTTGGGCGCTGCCTTTGCGCCCGCCTTGGTTGCAGGCTTGGGCGTTGCCTTTACTGCTACTGCGGCGGCTTTGGGCGTTGGCTTGGGCGCCGGTTTGCCGGGTGCCTTCGCTGGCGGTTTGGCAGTCGGCTTTACGGGAGCCTTTGCTGTTGCGACGGGCTTCCTGGCGGCCGGCTTGCTTGCCTTTGGGGCTGGCGCCCGTGCGGCTTTGCTGGCGGATGCGGCGGAGATTTTTTTAGTTGGTTTCTTCACTGGAAAGAGCCTCTTCGTGCCGTGCGTGCCGAGATGGATGCTCTGCTGGGCGCGACCGGCGAGTGGTCCGGTTAGCGAAAAGGCGGGCAGTCTAACGAATGCCGCGAGCCTAGGTAAGGCGGGTCGCCTTCAAAAACCACGGAATCCGTGCCTTATCCCGTTCTATGGTCAGGGTCTAGCCGTTGGAGGGCGTCTCCCGCGCATGGCCCGCTGATGCACACGCCGCTCAGGGGGTCGAACAACGCTCCGTGGGTGGCGCATTGCAGATGATGTCCGTCCACCGCAAGGAAGGCGCCCGGTACCCAGTCGAGTTCGATGCCGCGGTGCGGGCAGCGGTTACGGAACAGCCGTACGGCGCCGTTGCGTTGCAAGGCGATCAGGCTGCTGCCATCGCTCTGGTCGATCCGCCTGCAGGCGCCTTCCTGCAATTCGCCGAGAATCGCGAGCGTGTCGGGTGTCAGTGCGGAGGGTGTTGCGGAGTCCATCGTCATGTCCTTGGCGAAACGAGGCGCGGTGATCCCGCTGGCATTGGCCGCGACGCATCCGGTATATATCGTCCCGGAGCCCGCGGGCGCAACGGCAGGCGCGTGGCAGAGGGAGGTGATTCATGGTCAGGACCGCAGGCAAGTCGCGCAGCGAGGGCACTGCACGGGCAGCCGGCAGCGTTCGGCCCCGGCGCAAGGGCGCGTCCGCCGCGAGTGCCGTGAGGCGCGCGACGTCAAGCCGCAGTCGGCAGGCCCGGCCAGCAGATGCGCCCGGGATCATGGTGTCCCTGAACGCAGAGCATCGGCACATCGCGTCATTGCTGGATGCTCTGGGCAGGCAGTCCGACCGCCTGCTGCCGGGTCGCGATCCCGACCTCGCGATGGTGCGCGATATCGTCGGTTACCTGAACGATTTTCCGGATGAATACCACCACCCGCGCGAGGATCTGCTGTTCGGAATCCTGAGCCAGCGGGACGCTGCCTCGCGGGAGATCATCGCTCGCCTGCAGGAGGGGCATCGCGAGATTTACCGCCGCAGCCGCGAGTTGCTCGACCTGCTCGACGTGCGCGCGGCTCCGGGTGACGACGCCGGGCAGCGCCGGCTGAAGTACCTCTGCGATCGCTACATCGGCTTCTATCGGGATCACATCAACCTGGAAGAGGGGCAGGTGTTTCCGCGTGCCACCCAGAAACTCCGCAGGGAGGACTGGGCTGCTGTCAACGCGGGCTCCCGACAGGTGGACGATCCGCTGTTCGGCGAGCGTGTCCGCAAGGAGTACCGGCGGTTGTCGCTGTATCTTTCGACTCGCGCCGAGCGGGTCGGAGAGGACATCGCCGTTGCCGAGGTTTTCGGCCTCGAGGCGCTCGTTGAGGCTGCGGTCTCGGGGCTGGCCGCCGCAAACGAGATACGCGGCATCCTCGATCAGCGGCTGCGAGCGGCATTGGGAGACTGCGCTCTTGCTGTTGCAGGACAGCGCGCGGCCGGTTTCGGTCTGGAATCCGCCATCAAGGTTCCGCTTGCCGTGGTGGGTAGCGTACGCAGTCATGCGGGTGAGGGCGTCAGGGAGATCTCGGCCGTCGTCGAGCGTGCCCGGGGCGAGTTCGGCGAGTCGCTTGATGTGCGATTCCGCTACCTGCGCAAGTTGCTTGATTGAGTGACAGCAGTGGATACGCCTTCAGCCAAACAGTTGCTGGGTCTGGACGACGCCCATGTCGTGCGCCTGTCCCCCGAGGCAGTGCTCGGCACTGTCAGCTTGCACCCCGCGGCGGCAGAGGCCTTCCTCACCTTGCGCAGCGAAGCGGCGCGGGACGGTTTCGATCTTCGCGTCGTCAGCGGCTTTCGCAGTTTCGAACGTCAGTTACTGATCTGGAACGCCAAGGCGCGTGGCGAGCGTTCCTTGCTGGATGCGGATGAACGGGAACTCGACGCAAGCAGCCTTTCTGCCGAGGCCTGCGTTCTGGCCATCCTGCGTTGGTCCGCGCTTCCGGGAGCCTCCCGGCATCATTGGGGCAGCGATTTCGATGTCGTGGATGCGGCGGCACTCGCCCCCGGCGTTGCGCCTTCGCTCTGCGTGGCGGAGTTTGCCGCAGGTGGCATGTTCGCGCGCCTCGGGCAGTGGCTCGAAGAGAGGCTGGACAGAGCCCCGGATGCCTGTTTCTTCAGGCCTTATGACGGGACGGGGAACGGAGTGGCCCGAGAGCCCTGGCATCTCAGTTATGCGCCGCTGTCGGCGCGCTGTGAGGCCCGGTTCGATCCTGCGCAGCTGCGAGACCTGCTGGCGTCTTCCGGGCTCGCGCTGGGGGAGACGGTGGATGTTTTGCTCGAGGAACTGATTGCCCGGTTCGCACAGGTAGACGCCGCGCGGTATCCACCGACGTGGCGTCGTCTGCGCGCCGGGCTGGCGCTGGCCTGAGGCTATTACTCGCCGGGATCGCCTTCATCGGCGATGAAGGCGGCGATCGATTTGACGATCTCTTCCTTGGCGTCAGCCGCGGAGCCCCAACCCTCCACTTTCACCCATTTGCCTTCTTCGAGATCCTTGTAGTGCTCGAAGAAGTGCTTGATCTGCGCCAGCAGAAGCTTCGGCAGATCGGTGATTTCGTGGACATCGTTGTAGAGGGGCGTGAGTTTGCTCACTGGCACGGCGACCAGCTTCGCGTCTTCGCCGGCCTCGTCACTCATCCGGAGGATGCCGATCGGACGGCAGCGGATCACCGTGCCGCTGATGACGTTGTGAGGGGTATGCACCAGCACATCGAGCGGATCGCCGTCGTCGGCCAGCGTGTTCGGGATGTAGCCGTAGTTGCAGGGGTAGAACATCGTGGTGGACATGAAGCGGTCCACACATACCGCGCCGCTTTTCTTGTCGACCTCGTACTTGACCGGGTCGCTGTGCGCCGGGATCTCGATGATGACGTTCACTTCGTGCGGCGGGTTCTTGCCCGTCGGGACCTTGCTGAGACTCATGACGCCGGACTCTCTTGACTTGGGGTTGCTTGGAACTGGCCGAGCGCTCTGCAGGGCCAGCCGGCCGGAACTCTAGCAAACCCCGTCGCTACAGTGAACGACTACCGCAGCCCGCGGGATTTGCCTCGACAGAAGTTCCGCGTACAGTCGTCGCTTTGCGTGATAGCCCCGGGGAGACGTTGCCCGATGAAGGACCGCAGGCAGGTCCTGAGGACCCGGTTCGGCTCGCGGGTGCAGGTTACGCATCCCGAACACGGCATCGCCGTGTTCCATACTGCCGACGTTTCCGACGGCGGCCTCTATCTGCTGAACGGGCCATTCGATTTCGCAATGGGTGACAGCATCACCGTCCGCGTTCTGGACCTGCCCGAGCAAGCGCCCGAGGTGGCCGTGACGGTCGTGCGACGCGATGCCGGCGGCGTCGGCCTGCAATTTGCCGATTGACGCCACTCAGACCTTGAAACGCCTCTTGAGCTTGCGCGGCACCGTCTGGAGCTTCAGCCGGGTGTATTCCGGGATGCCGTCCCGGTACGCGGGATAGTCCTCGCCAGCGATCAGGGGCTGCAGGTAGTCACGTGCCTTTTCGGTGATGCCGAAACCATCGCGTGTGATGAAGTCCCGCGGCAGCTTGTGTTCGGTGTTCGCCACTTTGGCGAGGGGAGCCTCCCCGGTAGACCAGGAGTAACGCTTGCCCCGGCCGCGCTCGAGGGTGACCATCACCGCGTTGCGCCCGGCAACAGCGAGTTCCACGGCTGCCTTGCCCACGGCATAGGCCTGATCCACATCCGTTTTCGACGCCACGTGGCGCGCAGCGCGCTGCAGGTAATCGGCCAGTGCCCAGTGGTACTTGTAACCCAATTCCTGTTTCACCATCGACGCCAGCGTCGGGGCCACGCCGCCCAGTTGTTTGTGTCCGAAGGCATCGGTGCTGCCGGCATCGGCCAGGAAATTGCCCGCGGCGTCCTGCGCGCCCTCGGATGCCACCACCACGCAGTAACCGTGGCGCTTCACGGCCTCCTTCACTTTGCGCAGGAAACGCTCGCGGTCGAAGGCGATTTCCGGGAACAGGATCAGGTGGGGCGGCTCGCCAGCGCTGCGCGCCGCCAGACCTGCGGCTGCCGCGATCCAGCCTGCATGGCGTCCCATCACCTCGAGAATGAAGACCTTGGTCGAGGTCTCGCACATCGACGCGACGTCGAGGCCTGCCTCCAGCGTCGAGACTGCGACGTATTTCGCCACCGACCCGAAGCCTGGGCAGGTATCTGTCAGTGGCAGGTCGTTGTCCACCGTCTTGGGGATGTGGATGGCTTGCAGGGGGTAGCCCAGGCTCTCGGAGAGTTGTGACACCTTGAGGCAGGTGTCGGCAGAATCGCCGCCGCCGTTGTAAAAGAAGTATCCGATGTCGTGGGCGCGAAAGACCTCGATCAGGCGTTCGTACTCGGCGCGGTTCTGTTCAAGGCTTTTCAGTTTGTAGCGGCAGGAGCCAAAGGCGCCTGACGGCGTGCTGCGCAAGCCCGCGATGGCTCGCGCGCTTTCGAGGCTTGTATCGATCAGCTCTTCGCGCAGCGCCCCGATGATGCCGTTGCGGCCGGCGAATACCTTCCCGATGCGGCGCTTGTGTTGGCGGGCTGTCTCGATGAGGCCGCAGGCGCTGGCGTTGATGACGGCGGTTACGCCGCCGGACTGGGCGTAAAAGGCATTTCTCGGGGGCATGCAGGTCTCCGGATCGGGTTTCTGTCCTCGGGCCCGTCGAGAGTGATCGGCGTGCCGGGGCGTCCGGGCGCAGATGCTACACTCCGGCGCACTGTTCTCCTATGCGGCCGTTGAACGCGTTCATGAAGATATTTGTTGCCGGAATCTGCGGCACATTCATGGCAGGCCTCGCAGTGCTTGCCCGTGAAGCGGGCCACGCCGTGCGTGGCTGCGACGCCAACGTCTATCCGCCCATGAGTGAACAACTTGCATCGGCAGGCATAGAAGTGCTGCAGGGCTACGATCCGGCGCACCTCTGGCCACGTCCGGATCTGGTCGTCATCGGCAATGCCTTGTCGCGCGGGAACCCGCTTGTCGAGGAAGTACTGGAGGCAGGTCTTGCCTATACCTCCGGGCCGGAGTGGCTGTGGGATCACGTCCTGTGTGACCGGCACGTGCTGGCAGTCTCCGGCACCCATGGCAAGACGACCACCAGCAGCATGCTCGCGCGCATCCTTGATGTCGCGGGCCTCGACCCCGGATTCCTGATCGGTGGCGTTCCCGCCGATTTCGGTGTGTCGGCGCGGCTTGGCAGAGGGAAACATTTCGTGATCGAGGCGGACGAGTACGACACCGCCTTCTTCGACAAGCGCTCGAAGTTCGTCCATTACCGGCCGCGTACGCTGCTCATCAACAACATCGAGTACGACCACGCGGATATCTTTCCCGATCTCGAGGCGATTGAACGTCAGTTTCACCATCTGGTCCGGACCGTGCCTTCGGGTGGTTGCATCGTTTACCCGAGCGCCGATGCTGTGGTCGAGCGAGTGCTTGCGCGAGGCTGCTGGTCGCGCAAGCGCAGTTTCGCGGTGGGTAATGCCGATGCGTCGGCTTCTGCCCGCGATCTCGCGCCCGGCGGGGCCGCCTTCACACTTTGCGATTCAGGCCGCGAGGCCAAGGTGAAGTGGTCTCATACCGGTGTCCACAACGTGGCGAACGCGGTCGCGGCAACGGTGGCGGCGCTGGATGTCGGCGCAGGGCTGGACGTCGCTGCTGAAGCACTGTCCGGTTTCGCGGGGGTCAAGCGGCGCATGGAACTGGTGGGCATCCGCAACGGTATCGCGGTGTTCGACGACTTCGCGCATCACCCCACGGCGATTGCCACGACCCTGGAGGGCGTGCGTGCTTCTGGTGGCATCGGCCGCGTGATCGCTGTGATCGAGCCGCGCTCGAACACCATGCGCCTCGGCGCCCACCGGACCCGCCTTCCCGAATGCGTAGGTGCTGCGGATCGTGTGTTGTGGTTCCAGCCGCCGGGCATGGACTGGGACATGGAAGCGGTGGCTGCGCAGAGCCGTGTTGCCTCGGCGGTCCATACGTCGGTTGAGGGCATCATCCAGAGCCTGGTGGCCGATTGCGTCAGCGGAGACAGGATCGTGGTGATGAGCAACGGTGGATTCCAGGGAATCCACCGACGTCTGCTGGATGCGTTGGAGCAGCGGAGCTAGGGCTTCCCGATCCGTTTGAATGCGCGGGCTGCCGCGGCCACACTGGCCTCGATCACATCCGGCCCGTGCGCAGCGGATACGAAACCCGCCTCGTAGGCAGAGGGTGCGAGGTACACGCCCTCCTCGAGCATCGCGTGGTAGAAGGCACGGAACATCCCGAGATCGCAGCTTGTTGCCTCTGCATAGGTGCGCACTTTCGGATGTGTGCTGAAGAACAGGCCAAACATCGAGCCCGCCTGTGCGGTCGTGAAGGGGATGCCTGCGGCGTGCGCCTCTGATGCGATGCCCTCGACCAGACGGGTAGTGCCGGCGACCAACTGCGGGAAGACACCCTCTGCAGTCAGTGCCTTCAATGTCGCGATGCCTGCCGACATCGCCAGCGGATTACCCGAGAGCGTGCCTGCCTGATACACCGGCCCGCTGGGTGCGAGCCTCGACATGACATCTGCCCTGCCGCCGAACGCGCCCACCGGAAGCCCACCGCCTATGACCTTCCCCAGAGTGGTGAGGTCTGGCTTCACGCCGAACATGGCTTGGGCGCCACCGGGCGCGACCCGGAACCCTGTCATGACCTCGTCGAGAATCAGCAGGGCGCCGTAATCATCGCAACACTCACGGAGACACTCGAGGAAGCCCGGCTCCGGCAGGATGAGGTTCATGTTGCCCGCGACCGGCTCTACGATGATGCAGGCGATCTCCTTGCCGATGCGGCCGAACAGTTCGCGTACGGACGCGCTGTCGTTGTAGGCAAGGGTCAGCGTGTCGTCTGCCACGTTCTGGGGCACGCCGGGAGATGATGGTTCCCCCAGCGTGAGCGCGCCTGAGCCTGCCTTCACCAGCAAAGAATCCGAGTGCCCGTGGTAGCAGCCCTCGAACTTCAGGATCTTGTTGCGTCCGGTGAATCCGCGCGCGAGACGGATCGCGCTCATGGTGGCTTCGGTGCCCGAATTCACCATGCGCACCATCTCGAGCGAGGGCATCAGCGTGCGCAGAAGTTCCGCCATCTCGACTTCGAGTTCCGTCGGCGCCCCGAAACTGAGGCCACGCTGCATCTGCTCAGAGAGCGCCTGCAGTACGCCCGGGTGCCCGTGACCCAGCACGAGTGGACCCCAGGAGCACACGTAATCGATGTAGCGTTTGCCGTCGGCATCGAAAAGATATGGCCCCTCACCCCGCGCGAAGAAAACCGGGTTGCCGCCCACGCCCTTGAATGCGCGAACAGGTGAATTCACGCCTCCGGGGATGACCTGACGGGCGCGATCGAAAAGGGCATCGGACGCATGCATGCAACGGACCTCAGAAAGGTTTCAGGACGACCAGAATCACAGCGCCGAACAACACCAGCACCGGGAACTCGTTGAACCATCGATAAAACACGTGACCGCGGACATTGCGGTCCTCGGCGAAGACTCTGACCAAGCGGCCGCAGTACAGATGATAAGCCGCAAGCGCCACTACCAGTCCGAACTTCATCCAGATCCAGGCTTGTGACCGGAAACTGTCCCAACCGATCCACAGCATCCAGATTCCCAGCCCGACGGTGAGCCAGGCGAAGGGGGTAACGAAACGGTAGAGCTTGTGCTCCATCTGGGCGAGTTGGCGACGCGTGGCAGGATCCTCGGCCATCGCGTGATTCACGAACAGCCGTGGCAGGTAAAACATCCCCGCGAACCAGCAGACCATGAAAATGATGTGGAACGCCTTGATCCAGAGATAGCTCATGGGAGAGGCCATTGCAGCAGGGCGCCTCGGCAGCCGGTCTGTTTGTGTGGCGCGTCACCCCCTCGTATGGCAGGTCGGCCGCGGCGAGTATAAAAGGAGGCAACAGCCCACGGCCATGCCGCGAGCGAATAGAATTCGCGCACACCTCGGAGGGTCTGATGCGCAATCGTGTTCGGGTGGGGATTGTGGGTGGTACCGGGTACACGGGTGTGGAGCTCTTGCGGCTCATGTCCCGGCACCCCGGCGTCGACGTTGTCTCGATTACCTCTCGAGCCGAGAAGGGCATGCGTGTCGATGCTCTCTTCCCGAACCTGCGAGGCCATGTCGATCTGGCATTCTCGGCGCCAGAAGATGCAGAACTTGAGCGCTGCGATGCTGTGTTTTTCGCGACCCCGCACGGCGTGGCAATGGAGTCTGCTCCTTCCCTCCTGAAGGCGGGTGTACGCGTGCTTGACCTGTCAGCCGACTTCCGCCTGAAGGATGCCGTCGCCTGGGAGCACTGGTATCGGCATCCCCATGGCAGCCCTGAGTTGCTCGATGAGGCTGTCTATGGTTTGCCCGAGCGTCGGCGAGAACAGATCCGGGATGCGAGGCTGGTGGCGGTCCCAGGCTGTTACCCCACTGCCGTTCAGCTGGGGTTCAGTCCTTTGCTCGAGGCGGGTGTTGTCCATTTCGACAGCCTCATCGCGAGTGCTGCCTCCGGGGTCAGCGGAGCGGGGAGGCAGGCAAGTGTCGACAACCTGCTCGCTGAGTGTTCGGACAGCATCAAGGCCTATGCTGCGCCTGGCCATCGCCATCTGCCCGAGATCGAGCAAGAGCTTTCCACGGCTGCCGGCGCGCCCGTAGCGTTGACCTTCGTGCCACATCTGGCGCCGATGATCCGCGGTATCCACGCTACGTTGTTCGCCCGGCTGAAAGATCCCGACGTCGATCTTCAGGCCTTGTTCGAGGCCCGCTATGCCGACGAGCCTGCCGTGGATGTGATGCCGGCGGGTTCTCATCCCCAGACCCGGTCGGTGCGCGGGGCCAATCTCTGCCGACTCGCGGTTCATCGTCCGCAGGGAAGAGACACGGTGGTGGTGCTCTCGGCCATCGACAATCTGGTGAAGGGTGCTGCCGGCCAGGCCCTGCAGGCATTCAACATCATGTTCGGCTTCGATGAGACTGCGGGGCTGGGGAACGTGGCGCTGCTGCCATGAGGCCTTTCCTGCGTCGGGGGCCCCCGAGTGCCTCTGTCAGGGCAGCACAGAGAGTCGAGGTGTTGCGTTACGATCCCCGCCGCCGGCGTTTTTTGCGTATCTTGTTCGCGGCGTCTTCATCTCTCGTACTGATCTTGTGTTTCTGGCTCGGGCGTTACTCCGCCACTGGAGATGGCGCGGGGGCGTCACTGGGTGCGTTGGAGGCGGAGCTTCGGGCACGCTCAGACGAAGTTCGCATTCTCGAGCAGCAGGTAGCAAACCTGCAGGCGGCAGCCGGCATCGGTGCGGCTGCCACGGCCCAATTGCGGTCCACCCTCTCGGAGACACAAGCCTCGGTCGAGCGCCTGTCTCGCGAAGGCGAGCTTTACCGTAGCCTGATGGATTCTTCTGTCCGCACGCGGGGCCTCGGCCTTCATCGACTCGAAATCAGGCGGGGGACGCTCCCGGACACCTTCGTCTACCGGGTAACACTCCTGCAGCGTGCCCAGAAACATGTGCAGCTCGCGGGAAAAATTGCATTGGCTGTCAAAGGTGTCCGCGGGGGTAAACCAGCGTCCGTCGAATTGCCTTCACGATCTTTGGACATGCTCTATTTCCAGACACTGGAGGGGGAATTCCGATTGCCCGAAGGCTTCGAAGCCCGTACGGTTCGAGTGACCGCCGAGGCCGGCAAAGGAAAGCCCCAGAAACTGGACTCGACGCAGGACTGGAAGCTCGAGGAGGGCTGATCTCATGTTCCGATTACCGTTCACCGGCAAATCTCCGGGTGGCGCGCAGGGGGACACCACACTCATTTCGGCCGGTACGTCCGTCGAGGGAGATATCACTTTTGCGGGGACCCTTGAGCTTGAGGGAAGGATCATCGGAGAGATACGTGCGGGTGCCGACCCACATGCTGTTGTCAGGATCCTTCCAGGAGGGCAGGTGCTGGGTAACATTCAGGCTCCCATCGTCGTGGTGAACGGTGAGGTGTCGGGCAACGTCCGGTCTTCGGAGCATGTAGAGCTTGCGGCAGGCGCCGTTGTTCATGGCGATGTGGAGTACAGCCTGATCGAGATGACGCGGGGCGCGCAGGTAAACGGCCGGCTCATCTACAGAGCGCCACATGCTGCTCTTTCGAATTCGGTCTTTGGTGCGACGGGAGACGAAGAAGGTGCGAATAGTTGACCATTCTTGTCGGATAAAACCATAATCCCCTCGCCAATCGAGGTGCACACTGTGTCCGCGGTCCAGAGTTTCGAGCCCTCCATCATCACTGTTACTCCCAGAGCAGCTTCCAAGGTTGCAGAGCTTGTGGCAGAGGAAGGCAATCCCGCACTCAAGCTGCGGGTCTATGTCACGGGTGGTGGTTGTTCCGGCTTCCAATACGGATTTTCTTTCGAGGAAGCCGTTGCTGACGACGACTCAGTGGTGTCCGCAGGGGCGGCCGAGGTCGTTATCGACGCACTCAGCTACCCGTATCTGGTGGGATCCGAACTGGACTATCTGGAGGGGTTGGAAGGGGCCCGCTTCCTGATCCGCAATCCCAATGCCTCCACGACGTGCGGCTGCGGCTCTTCCTTCTCTATCTGAATCTGAGGGTGGATGGCTCGGCTCAAGCCGAACCTTCAGCGTGATTCTGATTTCCCGGGTAGATTCCGCCCAGGACTACAGGCTTGGCAGCCCCGGTGACAGAGGGAAGATTCCCCGGGCGCCTGGTCAGTGCCTGATGTGCCAGCCATGCGAAGGCGCAGGCCTCTACCCAGTCTGGGTGCACGCCTAGCGGTGCGGTTGTGTCAACTCGCCGGTCTCCCAAGAGTGCGCTCAGTCGCTCGACCAGTGCCGAGTTCTTCGCTCCCCCGCCGCAAAGGAACACGTCCGTGCACTCCGGCATCGAACCGATGATGCCGGCTGCCAGGGTTTGGGCCGTGAAATCGAGCAGTGTTGCCTGTACATCGCGCGGGCTGATGTCCTGGGCAAGGTCTTTGATGACCTTGCCCAGCCATTCGATGTTGAAGTCTTCGCGGCCGGTGCTTTTCGGTGGAGCCAAATGTAGAAAGGGGTGGCGCAGAAGTTCCGTCAATAGTGTGTTGTTGGCTCCGCCTGAGCGGGCCCAGAGGCCATCTTCGTCATAGGGCATACCTGAGTGCGTTGCCGTCCAAGCGTCCATCAGGGCATTTCCCGGTCCCGTATCAAAGCCTCTTGCTATCGACCCGTTTGCCGGAAGCAATGAAACATTGGCCATGCCGCCGATGTTTGCGACCACCCTGTCGACGCCGCGTTTCGCAAAAACAGCCTGATGGAATGCGGGGACTAGCGGTGCGCCTTGCCCTCCTGCGGCGACATCGCGACGCCTGAAGTCTGCCACGGTGCAGATGCCTGTCATCTCGGCGATGGTATTCGGATCCCCGATTTGCAAGGTGAACCCCCTGCCTGAACCGCCTCTGCAGGGGCGATGGCGCACTGTTTGGCCATGACTCCCGATTGCGACCACATCTTCTGTGGGAATGGCTGCCCGTGTCAGAAGTTCTTGCACTGCCTCGGCGAAATGGACGGCTATTTCGCGGTCTGCCTCTCCCAACTCTTCCAGTGTGGTCGAGTAGCCTTCTGCAAGGGCAAGCAACTGCTGGCGCAGACCGCTAGCCAGAGGTTTGGTGTGCGAGTCTATGAAGCTGACGCTTGATCCATCGATCCTGATCAGGGCTGCATCAATGGAATCGAGGCTGGTTCCTGACATGAGCCCGACGTAAAGCCCCGCCCTGGACATAGGGATGTTCAGCGGTCGTCGTTGCTCGCAATCGCGAGCTCCCAGGCTTTTGTGAACTGGGCGAGCTGGTTGTCTATGCCTGATATCCTCGCTTTGAAAGAGGCCAGTTCGTTGCCGTTCAGGCTCCGCGCCCGAGGTAGGCGGTCAAGAATGCTGCGGGGATTACGGTGTGTTCCGTCGACAAGGAACTCATAGTGAAGGTGCGGTCCCGTCGCCAAGCCTGTGGCGCCAACGGTGCCTATGGTTTGACCCTGATCGACCCGCTGCCCCTTCTTGACCAGTCGCTTGTGGAGGTGGAGGTATCGGGTGACGATATTGCCGTCGTGTTTGACGAATACAAAGTTCCCGTTGCTGCGGCTGAAGCCCGACTCTAGGACCCTGCCATCTCCGGAAGAGTACACCGGAGTGCCGGTCGGTGCGCCATAGTCGACACCCCGATGCGGCCTCACCACCCGGGCGATCGGATGCATGCGGCGCATGTTGAAGTTCGACGTCACCCTCGTGAAGTCTAATGGAGCTCTCAGGAAGGCTTTGCGCATGCTGACGCCGTCCGTGCTGAAATATCCGGCTCTGCCACTCGAGTCCACAAACCGATATGCAGAGTAACGCCGGCCATCGTTGATGTATTCGGCAGCGATGATGTCACCCTCGCCGATTTTCTCTCCATCAACGTAGCGTTCCTCGTAGAGCACGCTGAAAACGTCACCTTTGCGTGGATCAAGCGCAAAATCGATCACACCGCCGAAGACGTTCGCCAACTCAAGGATGGTCGCGTGTGAGACGCCTGAGTCGATGCCTGCCTCAAAGAGCGAGCTTTGGACCACAGCGTGGCGAAACGCTTCCCGGACCTCTGGTTCCTTCAACTCTGACAGCATCCTGAAATCAGCACCCTCCTTCCTGAACAGGGTGGTCTCAACGGGTGATTTGGCGAATCGCAACTCGACCAGGCGATGAGCCTCATCGGTCGTGAACCGCAAGGTTTGGCCCGGAAACACGTCCCGAAGCGCCTCCGCGGCTAGGTCGACATCCAAGAGAGCTTGCAGGTCAGCCCCACTCAATCCAGCACGCGCAAACACCAAGGACATGTTGTCGCCACGAGATATGGTGACGGTAGTTGTCTGGAAACCGTCGGAGCCATGACGCGCGGCTCTCTGCTCAGCTGCGACCAGTCGGTCGCCTTGGGGGGGCTGATGTTCAGGTTTCAGGGGAATTTCTATGGGCACCGTGATCCTGCGAGCCTCCACCGGCTTGCTTCCGACGAGGCCTGCCGTTACCAGAGCCGCTCCAACGAACAACCCAATTACGGCAATGCGATGGGGGTCACGCCGGTGTCTTGCTGCGATGCGCGCGCACAAGGACAGGATTCTTGGCTGCATTGAGGGCCCTCGTGGGCAGGGGTTTCTGTTGGAGGCCCGTGGCGCTCAACGAGGCGGGCGCCGGAGTATAACAAATAGTTACAGTTTGAAGGTTGATTTCTGGTTCCCCACCGTTCCATCGGGAATCCTTCCAGCACCGTGAACGCGCGCAGCGAAGCGCGGTCTTCCTCGAAACCCCGCTGTCTTGTCCACCGAGCAACCAACTATGAGCTTGAATCCACTGCTGTTCGACGACCTGCGCGCCCGGGGCTTGGTGAGCCAGTCCACACCGGATCTAGCCGAACACCTCGCAAGTGCGCAGCGTACGGTTTACTGCGGGTTTGATCCCACTGCCGACAGCCTTCACATCGGCAGCCTCGTGCCTCTTTTAGCATTGCGGCGATTTCAACTCGCAGGACACGTTCCGGTTGCGTTGGTGGGCGGGGCAACAGGCCTGGTCGGCGACCCCAGCTTCAAGGCACAGGAGCGCAGCCTGAATCCAGATGAGTTGGTCAGCGCTTGGACGGACTCGATATTCAGTCAGGTATCTCGGTTTGTGGACACAGAAGGGCCTCTCGGTGCCAAGGTGGTGAACAATCTTGACTGGTTCCGTTCGATTGGATTCATCGACTTTTTGCGAGGGGTGGGAAAGTACTTCTCCGTGAGTTCGATGATCAGCAAAGAGTCAGTCAAGCAGAGGCTTGAGCGCGACGGGTCGGGCCTGTCCTTCACTGAGTTTTCCTACATGCTCTTGCAGGCTTACGACTTTTCCGAACTCAACCGCAGGTCTGGTTGTACCGTCCAAATGGGGGGGAGCGACCAGTGGGGCAATATAACTGCCGGGATCGATCTCTGCAGGAAGCGTAATGGAGCGCAAGTTCACGCGGTCACGTTGCCGCTGGTGACCAAATCAGATGGTACGAAGTTTGGCAAGACGGAAGCCGGCACGGTCTGGCTCGATCCATCAAAGACCTCGCCCTATGCGTTTTTCCAGTTCTGGCTGGGGGTCTCTGACGAGGACGTTTACCGGTTCCTTGGCTACTTCACCTTCCGGGATATTGAAGAAATAGAGGGTCTCCGACGGGATGACGAACGCTCGGGTTCGAAGCCGCGAGCACAGGACGTTTTGGCAGCAGAGGTGACGAGGCTCGTACATGGTCTGGGGGGGCTGGAATCAGCGACTCGGATAACGGCAGCACTTTTCTCTGGAGAGGATCGAGAACTATTGGAATCTGATTTTGAGCAACTCCTCCTTGATGGCCTACCGTCATCCAAAGTCGGGAGCGCCGACCTTAACAAGCCGCTGACAGGCCTGCTCGTTGAAGCAGGAATGGCCGCATCTGGAAAACACGCAAAGGATGCGCTCTCACGCAACGCGCTGCAGATCAATGGTCGCCCGATTGGTATGGAGCACAACATGTCCTCCAGGGAATGCTTCTCCAGAGACCGATCCGCCTACGGGCGATTTTTCCTTGCGAGGCTTGGGAAACGGACCCATCACTTGTTCATGCTGGACGGCGAAAACGCCGCAGTTTCATGAACTCAACAAATCGCTTGCCAACCCACTTTCGGTCTGTATAATGCGCCTTCCCTGACGGGGGGTGCCCCTGAAAGGAAGCCAAGCCCAAGCGGTTTGGTAGTTGTTTAAGAAGAGACGATCAAGCAATTTGTGTGGGCGCTTGTGTTGAGAGTGTGTCTCAGACGAAGAGACCATCG
>CAIXOY010000316.1 GCA_903921135.1 uncultured Gammaproteobacteria bacterium | reverse complement strand
CCGTGGGCGCGGTCAAGCACGCCTTGAAGGCCGTGGAGTTGGGCGCCGACGTGGTGACGGTGCAGGGCGGTGAGGGCGGCGGCCACACCGGCTCCGTGCCCACCACGCTGCTGCTGCCCGAGGTGGTGCGGCGCGTGAAGGTGCCGGTGGTGGGCGCGGGTGGTTTCAAGGACGGTCGCGGGCTGGTGGCAGCGATGGCCTTCGGCGCGTCCGGCATTGCGATGGGCACGCGCTTCCTGATGACGGCGGAGAGCCCCGTGCCCTCCGCCACCAAGGAGCGCTACGTGGCCTGCGGCAATCCCGCAGACATCATCATCTCCCGCGCGATCGACGGCATGCCGCAGCGCATGGTGATGAACGAGATGCTGGGTCAGTTGGAGCGCGCAGGGCCGCTGCGCAAGCTGCTGCTCGCGATCAGCAGCGGCCTTGCCTACAGCAAGTACACGGGCGCGAGCCTCTTCAGCCTGCTGCAGAGCGGGCTGCGCATGCGAGCCGAAGATGGCCTCACGCTGGCGCAGGCGATCATGTCGGCGAATGCGCCGATGGTGATACAGCGCGCGATGGTCGAGGGGCATCCGGAAGAGGGTGTGCTGCCCGGCGGTCAGGTGGCGGGCGTGATCAATGATCTGCCCACCTGTGCGGAACTGGTCGCGCGCATCGCTCTGGAAGCAGAGGAGTGCCTGCGCGAACTGGCGGCGCGGGGCAGGGCGTAGAGGCGGGCCATGCCCGCGACAAACCCGGGCGCGATCCGCGCTCGTTACAGAGGACACCAGAGGTCATGAGCAAACCCTTCACCGTCACCATCGAAGACGGCATCGCCGAGATGGTCTTCAACCATCCCCCCGTCAACGCATTCAACAGCGCCGGCTGGGCCGCCATCGCAGCCGAACTCGACGCGCTCGGCCAAAACGATGATGCCCGCGTGATCATCATCACGGCCGAAGGCCGCGGTTTCTGCGCCGGCGTCGACATCAAGGAACTCGCCGGCGACCGCTCGCTGATCGTGGGTGTGAACAAAGGCAACTACGACACCTTCCGCGCGGTGCACCTGAACCCCAAGCCGGTGATCGCAGCGGTCCACGGCTTCGTACTCGGCGGCGGTATCGGCATCTGCGGTGCCGCCGACATCGTCGTCGCCTCCGAATGCGCGCGCTTCGGCGTGCCCGAGGTTGACCGCGGCGCCATGGGTGGCGGCGCGCACCTGCAGCGGCTCTTCCCGGTGCAGAAGGTGCGCCACATGTACTTCACCGGCGAGATGATCGACGCCGCCGAAGGCTACCGCCTGGGCGCAATCGAGAAGGTGGTGCCGCGCGAGCAACTGCGCGCCGCGGCCCGCGAGATCGCTGCGAAAATCGCTGCCAAGAGCCCGGCGATGATCCGCCTGGCCAAAGAAGCGCTCACGAACATCGAGGACGGTGATCTCGAGCACAAGTACCGCACCGAGCAGGGACTCACGCTCGAGGCCTACACCATGAAAGATTCGCAGGAGGCGCGGGACGCCTTCGTGCAGAAGCGGGATGCGAAGTTCTGATTCGCTTCTGTGCCGTACTTCAGGCGTAGCGTCGGAGACGAAGTGCCGCCCGCACCGCCGGGACGGGGAGGGCGT
>CAIXOY010000315.1 GCA_903921135.1 uncultured Gammaproteobacteria bacterium | reverse complement strand
TCGGTGATCACCAACAAGCAGGGCAGCACGGACGTGGTGGTTGTGCGCCATGCCGACACCTGCGCCCTGATCTGGAACGCCACCACCTCGGCCTTCGAGCCCGAAGACGCAAACTGCGATGCCGCGGTTGCCAATGCGGCCTACTTCCAGGCTTCACGCTGCGAGAGCGACGCGAGCCGCTACACGCTGGGCACGAGTTCCTTCACCTTGCAGCGGCGCCAGTGCGACGGCCGCCGCGCACCGCTCTACCGCCTGATTTCCAACATCTACTACGTGCGCAGCTTTGCCGTGACCGCGGGTGACGGTATCCCCACGCTGGTCCGCTCCGAGCTGGGTGTGAGCGGCGGTGTGCCCACACAGCAGGCTGCGGTTCCGCTCGTCGAGGGCATCGAGGATTTCCGCATCGAAGTGGGCATCGACAGCCTGAGCGAAACCGGCGCCGCCATCGATTACACCGCAGCAGTGAACTGGCAGGACTCGGCCCGCACCGTCGCCACGAACCGTGGTGACGGCATCCCCGACGGCAGTCCGCCTTTCGCGCACTGCGCGGGTGGCTGTACGGTGGCGCAACTGACGAACGTCTCGGCTGCGCGCATCTACGTGCTCGCCCGCGCCAACGAGGCGACGCCCGGCTACACCGACACCAAAACCTACAGATTGGGGACGCAGTCGCCTGTCGGCCCCTTCAATGACGGGTTCAAACGGCACGTCTTCAGCACGACCGTCCGTTTCGTGAACATCACCAGCCGGCGGGAAACGCCATGAGCGCTTTGCAGTCGCCGTCGGCCCGCCAGCGCGGCGCTGTCACCCTTTTCCTCAGCTTGCTGATGCTGCTGCTGATCACGGTGCTGGTCACCACGGCTTTCACGATGAGCACCACCGGCTTGCGTTCGGTGGGCAACATGCAGGCCCGCAACGAAGCCATCGCGGCTGCGCAGCTGGTGATCGAAACCGAACTGGGCGGGCCTTTCTACACCACTCCCGCGGCCTTGTCGGGCCAGACCGTGGACATCAACAACGACGGCACCACCGACTACACCGTGAACCTCGGTGCACCGGTGTGCGTGCGTGCGGCGCAGGCTTCCACGGCTGCTGTCAGCAGCGTGACGCTGCCGGGCCTCACCACGACATCGGCCTGGATCACCACCTGGGAGTTCGAGGCCGTCGTCACCGACCCGCGCAGCGGTGCGCAGGTCACTGTGGTGCAGGCCGTGAGGGCCGTGCTGTCGCAATCACAGAAGGATGTGTCGTGCGCCTGAGTCGCACCTGGAGCCTTGCATGATGTTCCGTCGTTTGCTTTGCCGGTTCCTGCCCGTACTGCTGGCCTTGCCCCTGGCGTCGAACGCCGAGGACATCGACCTCTTCACCGGCACTCCCAGCGGCGTGGCGCCCACGCCGCCGAACGTGCTGTTCATGATCGACAACACCGCCAACTGGAACACCGCTTTCACCAACGAGATCGCCGCGCTGGTGAACGTGTTCAACGGTCTGTCGGTGGGGGCGGGCGGGTCGGCCAAGTTCAATGTCGGTGTGATGTTCTTCACCGAGACCGGCAACCCCAACAACAACACCGACGGCGGTTATGTGCGCGCCGCGATACGTCCGATGTCCAGCACCAACAAGGCCACCTATGCCGCGCTGCTGAACAGCCTGAATGTGCTGAGTGACAAATCGAACGGCGGCAAGGCCGGCCTCACGATGGCCGAGGCGTACCGGTACTTCTCGAGCGGGGCCGTGCGATCTGGCAACAACAAGGTGAAGGCCGACTACACCGGAAACACCTCGGGGAGCACGCAATCCAACGCCGTGTACGCCCTGTCCGGCAATGCCATTTCCAGTTTCACCGCATCCAGCTATGCCGGCCCCAACCTCTCGAACTGCGCGAAGAACTACATCATCTACATCAGCAACGGTGCCGTGCAGGACAACAACTCCGACACCACGACGGCCACCACGCTGCTCGGCAGCGCCGGCGGCAGCACCACGGCCATTCCCATTTCGCCGAGCGGCTCGCAGGACAACGTGGCGGACGAGTGGGCCCGTTTCATGCGCGAGAGCCCGCAGCAGATCACCATCTACACCCTCGACATCGACAAGGTGACGAACGGGCAGGGCCCTGGCTGGACGGCACTGCTCAAAAGCATGGCGAGCGTCAGCAACGGCAAGTATTTCGAGGTGAGTTCCGGGGCCGCGCAGAACATCGTGGATGCGCTGAACACAGTGCTCTCGGAGATCCTCGCCGTGAACAGCGTGTTCGCGTCCGTGAGCTTGCCGGCCGCCTCCAACGCCCAGAGTACCTTCCTGAACCAGGTGTTCATCGGGATGTTCCGCCCGGATGCCGACGCGCTGCCGCGCTGGCCGGGCAACCTGAAGCAGTACAAGCTCGGCCTGGTGAGCGGCTCGCTGAAACTGCTGGACGTGAACGGCAACGCGGCCATCAACGCCAATACCGGTTTCATCACGGAGTGCTCGCGCAGCACCTGGACGCCCGCGAGCGTGGACACCTACTGGGCCACGCAGCCGCAGGGCGACTGCAACGCTGTCGCCAATTCGGACGCGTCCAACTACCCGGACGGCCCCGTCGTCGAGAAGGGCGGGCAGGGCTATGTGTTGCGAAGCTCCACTACGCGGACGGTGAAGACCTGCTCGGCGACCTTTGCCTCCTGCACCTCGCTCATCGATTTCAACACCAGCGCCACGACCACGCAGATCCCTGCCGCCTCCGTGGGTGCCGCCACCACTACCGAGCGCAACGAGATCATCAACTGGCAGCGCGGCCTGGACGTGAAGACGGGCGTGGACGAGCGCATCAACGGCATCACCAGCACCGAGATGAGGGCTTCCGTCCACGGCGATGTGGTGCATTCGCGCCCGGTTGCCATCAACTACGGCACCGATGCCTCGCCGCAGGTGGTGGTCTATTACTCGGCGAATGACGGCATGCTCCGCGCCATCAACGGCAACCGCAGTTCCAACATCGGTACCAGCCCTGCTTACACGCCCGGGCAGGAAATCTGGTCCTTCATCGCGCCGGAGTTCTGGAGCAGCGTGCGGCGCCAGTACGACAACTCCGTCATCGTCAGCTATCCGGTGAACACCTCCTCGAGCAGCAGTTCGCTCGCCATCAGTTCGGGTTCCAAATCGCTCACGGTGGGCACCGGTCTCGGCTATTCCGCCAACAAGGCGCTGCGTATTTCCTATGACGCCTCCAATTACATGGACGGCACCATCACCTCCTACAACAGTTCCACGGGTGCTCTCGTAGCGAACATCACCTCGGTGTCGGGTTCGGGTACGTATGCATCGTGGAAGGTGGAACTCGGCCTGCCCAAACCCTACGCGGTCGATGGCCCCATCACGGCCTACCAGGGTGCGGTAGGCGGTGTCACCGGCAACAAGGTGTTCCTCTATGCCGGCATGCGCCGTGGCGGGCGGGCACTCTATGCCTTCGACGTGACATCGGCCACCTCGCCCTCGCTCAAATGGAAGCGCGGCTGCCCCAACCTGCTCGATGACACCAACTGCACCAACGACTCCACCAATGGTGACTGGCGCGACATCGGCCAGACCTGGTCGCCGGCGACACTGGTCAAAGCTGGCGGCTACGCATCCAGCGGCACGCCCATACCGCTCTTGCTGATGGGCGGCGGTTACGACCGTTGCGAGGACACCGACAACGGATCCAGCGGCGCGAACAACAGCTGCTCCAGCACCAAGGGAAACCGGATCTACGTCATCGATTCCAACACCGGCGTCTTGCTGAAGACCTTCACGACCGTGCGAGGGGTGGCCGGCGCGATCACCCCCGTCACCGACAACAACGGCCTGCTCACCTACGCCTATGCGGCCGACACCGGCGGCAACCTCTATCGCATTTCGGGCGCTTCCGCGGCCGATCCCATCGGTAGCACGGCGCCGGCTAACTGGAACATCACGCGCATCGCAGCACTCGGCTGCGATGATGGCGGCAGCAGTTGCACCCGCAACCGCAAGTTCCTGTTCGGCCCGGACGTGGTGGCCATCCCGGGCGGTGGTTATGCGGCGCTCATCGGCTCGGGTGACCGCGAGAAACCGCTGGGCTCGGGCACATATGGCGCCTCGAACAACGTCCAGAATCACTTCTTCCGGGTCGATGACCAGCCCTCCAACAACGCGTGGCTGAGTCAGGAAAACTCGACCTGTGGCGGGGCGCTGCTGTGCCGTGATTCGCTGACGCCCATTCCCGCGAACAGCAACCCCACCTCCAGCGATCTGGCGAACCGCAAAGGCTGGTACCTGCCGCTTGCCAGCACCGAGAACGTGGTGACCTCGGCGATTACCGTGTCCGACACCGTGACCTTCAGCACCTTCAAGCCCGCGATCTACGACGCGAATGCCTGCAGCGGCAATCTGGGCGAGGCCAACGTGTACAACATCAACTACAGCAATGGCGCGCCCGCCGTGGGACTCACGCGTTATCAGCGCATCACGGGTGATGGCCTGCCGCCCTCGCCGGTGGCGGGCAAGGTGATCCTGGACGACGGCACGGTGGTGCCTTTCCTGATCGGCGGCAGCGGCACCTCGCCTCTTGAAGGGGGTAGCCCGGCGGCCTCGAGCAACTACACCGCGCCCAAAGGCCGTGTCTACTGGCACGTGAAGCAATGAACCTCAGCGCGAATCAGTCCCCCCGCCGGAGCGTCGGCGATCATCGCCCTGCAGCAGGTTTCACGCTGGTGGAGATGGTGATCACACTGCTGATACTCGGCATTCTGGTGGCAGTAGGCGTGCCCACATTCTCGGATGCCACCCTCGGCAGCCGTCTGGGATCTACCGCCAACAACCTCGTGGTGAGTTTCTATCTCGCGCGGAGCGAGGCGATCAAGCGCAACACCATCGTGCGGGTCTGCCCCTCGACGGACAGCAACACCTGCGCGACGTCGGCCAGTTGGCAGACGGGCTGGATCGTGATGGCACCCTATGCGAGCGGCACTTCGGACGACGTGGTCATCCAGCGCCAGTCTGCCGTCGGTGGCAACGTCAGCGTGCTGCACAAGAATGCGGCCCTCAATTCGGCGCTCACCTCGGCGGTGGATATGCCGCCTTCGGGTATACGGGCGGGCGGAAGTGACGAGGCCTTTCTGGTGTGCCGCGGCGCGCCCGATGTGGGCAAGCAGGAGCGCGTTGTCAGTGTGTCTGCCACCGGCAGGCCGTCGGTGAAGCGCACCCAGACGGGCACCTGCTCCTGAAGCAGCGCGCTGTGCCTGTCTTCAGCTGCCGCACTGCGGAGGCTGCGCGCCGTTGTCGACGATGCCGTCACCGTCGGTGTCCTGCGCGAGCCGCGGCCGCCCCGTCGCACTGACCACCAGTTGCCTGCCGAAGCGCAGGTCTCCCCCGTCCGGGCAGTACATGAAGTGCCCAAATTCCCTCACACCGCCATCGGGGCGGTAGCGCAGATAGGCCCTCCCGCCCGATCCGCGCCACCGCACACCCGCGCGGCGTGTGACCTCGGACTGCAGGATCAGGCGGTCTTCCGGATCCAGTTCACGATTCGCGTTGGCGTCGGCGAAGAGCAGCGCAGGCTGCTCGCGCCAGTCGGCGCTGCAGCGCTTGCCATCGGAGGTGCCGCAGACGGTGATGTCGCGGTTGAGGGTGATCGCACTTTGCCGTGCCAGACCCAGCATGGCGCGCAAGCCGAACACGGTGCTGTCTGCGCGGGTGCGCGCCGAGAGTTCCTGCATCGAGGGCATGCCGATGGCCAGCAGGATCCCCAGGATGAGCATTACCGCGAGCATCTCGGCAAGGGTGAATCCGCGCGTCCTGCGCATATGGCTCCCTCCGTGGAGCGGGTGATGATCGAGCCGCGCCCTGCGGGGAACATCCGCCCCGCCCCGTCTTTCCTTCCGTGGTCCGACGGGGTGGGGCGGCGTGTTGGCGGGGAGGGACTCCTTTCCCGACTGCACCTTCCATGGTGCCTGCCTTCCCTGGCGTTGCGCGCATCCGTGCACGCAGGAGCAACGCTACCGGTGGCCGGTGGCGGCTGTCTGTAGGAAATATCGGATAGTGGTGGCGAGGCTCAGTCGATGCCGAGTTTTTTCAGGCGGTACCGGATCTGCCTGAAGCTCATCCCGAGGCGGGCCGCGGCTGCGGTACGGTTCCAGCGTTCCAGTTCCAGTGCACGCACCAGCGCTTTGCGCTCGATGCCCTCGAGGAAGGACTCCAGCGATTCGCCTGCGTCAGGGTCGAACTCTTCCGAGAGACCATCCAGGGCGCTTTCCATCACCTCGTCCGATGCCGGCAGTCGCAGGTCTTCCACGCGGATCACGGCGTTCTCGCAGAGCGTGAAGGCACGCTCCAGGATGTTCTCAAGCTCACGCACGTTGCCGGGAAATTCATAATCCATCAGCGCGCCCAGCGCGGCGGAGTCGATCTGCGGCACCGCCGCACCGTACTCCGCGGCAAGGCGCCGGACGCAGGCATCCGCCAGCAACGGTATGTCCGCGCTGCGGTCACGCAGGCTCGGCACCTGCAGCTCGATCACGTTGATGCGGTAGAAGAGATCGCTGCGGAAGCGGCCCTGTTCCACTTCCACCCCGAGGTTGCGGTGGGTGGCGCTCAGCACGCGCACATCCACTTTCACCTCCTGCTCGGCACCGACAGCGCGCACGGCTTTTTCCTGTATCGCGCGGAGCAGCTTCACCTGCATGGGCAGCGGCAGATCGGCGACTTCATCGAGGAACAGCGTGCCGCCGTTGGCAGCCTGGAAGAGGCCCTGCTTGTCACTCACCGCGCCCGTGAAACTGCCTTTGCGGTGCCCGAAGAATTCGCTCTCCATGAGCTCGGCCGGAATCGCGCCGCAGTTCACGGGTACGAAGGGGGCCGCGGCACGGGGGCCGTGGGTGTGGATCAGGCGCGCGACCAGCTCTTTCCCGCTGCCCGACTCGCCGCTCACGTACACCGGCGCCTGGCTGCGGGCGAGCTTGAGGATTTGTTCGCGCAGGCGCTGCACGGGGGGCGCTTCACCCAGCAGGTCCACGCGAGGCGCGTCGCCCCTCGCCGCGGTGTCGGCACTTGTGACAGTGCTGCCAAGAGCGTTCTTGACCAGTGCACGCAGCCGTTCCAGGTCGATGGGTTTGGTGAGGAAATCGAAGGCACCTGCCTTCATCGATTCGATGGCCAGATCCACGCTGCCGAAGGCGGTGATCACGGCGACGGGCGGTGCGTCAGGTTGGGACTGCAGATACTCGATCAACTGCAGGCCGGTGCCGTCGGGCAGTTTCATGTCGGTCAGGCAGAAGTCGAAGCGGCGCTTGGCGAGCTGATGTCGCGCGGTTTCGAGATCGGGTGCGCAGAGTGCCTCGAAGCCCATGCGCCGGATGGTCATCGCGAGGAGTTCACGGATGTCGGGCTCGTCATCGACGATGAGGATCGAGTGACTGCTCATCTGTGTGCCGGATTCCTTGGGCTGTTCATGACGCCGCGCTGCTGGTCACGGTGGCCGTGCGCCGCTCCGGGTGCGGGAAACACAGCCTGAAACAGCCTCCCGCGCCGGGCTCCGCGCGGTACTCGAGCCTTGTCTGGCTAGCTTCGCAGAGTTCCCTGGAGAGGTACAGGCCGAGGCCCGTGCCCGTCGCTTCCGTGGTGAAGAAGGGCTCGAAAATGCGGTCGATGTCTTCCGCGGGAACGCCGGCGCCATGGTCGATCACGTCGAGGAAGGGCAGTCCTGTCTGCGGGTCTGTGTCGAGCCTCAGCCTGAGTGATGGCTCACCCACTGCACGCAGGCTGTAGCGAAGCCCGTTCTCTGCAAGGTTCTGGAGGACTTGTCGCAGGTGTGTGGGGTCGGCGCTTACTGTTGCCTGCGCCGCGCCGGCCGTCACCTCGAGGTCGACTCGCGCATCGTGGGTGCGCTGGCGAAGTTCCACGGCGAAGCGCTGCAGCCACTCGCCTAACAAGATCCTCTCCGGGTGGGGCTGCTGTCCGCGTGACAGCGTCAGCACGCTCTCGATCACCTCGTTGGTGCGCTCCGCGTTGCCGATCACGATTTCGACGAGACGGTGATCGTCTGCCGGCAGATCGCTGGACTCGCGCAGCAACTGCGCGGCGTGACTGATCGAGCCGAGGGGGTTGCGGATCTCATGGGCGATGCTGGCGGTGAGCCGGCCGAGCGAGGCGAGCTTCAGTTGCTGGGCCTGCTGGGCGATTCGCGTGAAATCTTCGGCAAACACCAGTGTGGTGTCACCGGCGGCGGATTCCAGCCGCGCGAAAGAGAGTTGCACCTGCGGGCCGTCCTCGCGCAGTTTGAAGGGCGCGAGCAGGCGCGCCGGGTTGCGCCGCCAGGTGTCGAGCGCGGCGGTGATGGCTGCGGGCAACGAGGCATCGTCGTCGGTGAGTTCGCGCTCGCCGGTACCGAGGAGCCGTGCCGCCGCATGGTTCGCGATGCGGATGCGGCTGTCGGCGTCCACCAGCAGGATGCCCGTCTGCATGCGCTGCACGATCAGCTGGTTGAGTTGCTGCAGTTCGTACACCTCTCGCGCGCGCTGGCTGGCGAGCGCCTGGCTGCGTTGCAGCCGGAGCGCGAGGCGTTGGACCAGAACGGAGCTTGCGAACAGCAACACGCCCAGCATGCCGGCCGAAAACACCTCCCCGATGGGCGCATCGTGACGGATCACGATCCAGAGAGCCTCGAAGAGAACGGCGAGGCTCGCGAGCGCGGCCACCAGCGTTGCAATCTGGCCGGGCACGAACACGGCCGCGGCGCCGGTCGTCACCATGAGCAGCACCGCGAAGCCGCCGTTGATGCCACCGCTCGCGTGGGTGATGAGCATCTGGGAGACGATGTCCACCAGCAGCATCGCGAAGATGTGACGTGGCCTCGGCGAAACCGGGCGCAGCAACACGAAGACGAGCTGGCTGATGGCGAGCACGGCGTAGGGAATCGCCGTGTAGAGATAGAGTTCGTGCTGCAGTACGGGCGCGCTTTCGGACCTGCGCAGCAGGAAGTACATCAGGATAAGCAGCAGCGACAACGTCGCCCGGTAGTAGCTGTAGACGCGGAGCAGGCCGTAGCTGCTCTCCGCATCCCGCTCGGGCGCGAGGGCCATGGCCTGCTAGACCTTCCCGCTGCCTGAAACGTTCTGGCTGCGGTGTGCCTCGCTGCAGAAGCTTTTCCCGCCTTCGTGCACGGCCGTCCGTGCCGGTACGTGCACATCACACACGGCGCAGCGAACCATGTCCTGCAACGGTGGCGGCGCGGCTGAAGGTGCCTTGGCCGCAAAAAAGAGACGGTATGCCCGCCACGCGATGAAGGCGAGGAGCAGCAGGAACAACAGCCTGAGAAGCGGCATGTGCGATCACGATGAGGGACTCCGCGCCTAGCCTAGCCCTGCCGGCAGCCGAAGTGAACCGCGCGTTTTGCCCTTTGAGCCGGCGATGCGTGAGAATGCGGTTGCACCCCTCGTCGAGGCTTTCCTGAAGATGTCCCAGCTCTGCGTTGTCATGGCCCAGGTGAACCCTCTGGTGGGCGACATCGACGCCAACACGCGTCTCGTGCTCGATGCCACGCGCCGGGCGGTCGCGGAGTGCGGTGCCGATGTCGTCGTCTTCCCGGAACTGGTTCTTACCGGCTATCCGCCCGAGGATCTCCTGCTGCGCGAGAGCATCGGTCCGCGCATCGAGCGCGCACTGGCGGCGCTGGCCGCGGAACTTCCGCCGGCGTGGGTGCTGGTGGGCTATCCCCGTCCCGGCGCCGATGGATTGCATAACGTCGCAGGGCTCTTCCACGGCGGCACGCTGGTGGCGGAGTACGCCAAGATGGAGTTGCCCAACTATCAGGTCTTCGACGAGAAGCGCTACTTCGTGCCGGGTACCACGCCTTGCGTCGTCGATATCGCCGGTTTCCGGGTGGGTCTCAGCGTGTGCGAGGACATCTGGCATGCCGGGCCTGCCGATCTCGCCGTGGCGGCGGGTGCGGAACTGATCCTCAACATCAACGCCTCGCCGTATCACGCGGGCAAACATCGGCATCGCCTCCTTGTGGTGACGGAGCGTGCAATCGCAGGTCGTGTGCCTGTGGTGTACGCGAACATGGTCGGTGGTCAGGACGAACTCGTGTTCGACGGCGGCTCGATTGCCGTGGATGCCGCCGGCAGGCTTGCAGCGCGGGCCCCGCATTTCGAGGAAGGGCTGTTCGCCGTGAAGCTGACGCGCCGTTCCGGTGGCGGCCTGACGCTGGAGGGTTCGGTCTCACCGGAGCCGGAGCATCTGGCGCTCGTGTACAGCGCGCTTGTCACGGGCGTGCGCGACTATGTCACCAAGAACCGCTTCAAGGGCGTGGTGCTGGGCCTCTCGGGTGGTATCGATTCCGCGCTGACGCTGGCCGTTGCCGTGGACGCCCTGGGCGCGGAGCGCGTCGAGGCCGTGATGATGCCTTTCCGTTACACGGCTGCGATGAGCATCGAGGATGCCGAGGCCGAGGCGCACGCGCTCGGTGTGCGCTTCAGCGTGCTGTCGATCGAGCCCATGTACGAGGCGTTCATGGGCGCGCTGGCGGGGGAGTTTGCGGGCAGCAGCGTGGATACCACGGAGCAGAACCTGCAGGCGCGCTGCCGCGGCGTCCTGCTGATGGCCATTTCCAACAAGAAAGGATTGCTGGTGCTCACCACCGGCAACAAGAGCGAGATGGCCGTGGGCTACTCGACGCTCTACGGCGACATGGCAGGCGGCTTCGATGTGCTGAAGGATGTGCCGAAAACGCTCGTCTTCGCATTGGCCCGTTACCGCAACGTCCAGGGAGAGGTGATTCCCGAGCGCGTCATCACGCGAGCGCCCTCGGCCGAACTCGCGCCAGACCAGAAAGACGAGGACAACCTGCCGCCCTACGAAGTGCTCGACCAGATCCTGGAGCGCTACGTGGAGCGTGACATGAGCGCTGATGCCATCGTTGCCGAGGGCTTTGAGCCGCAGACAGTGGCACGGGTGATCAGGCTAGTCGATCTGAACGAGTACAAGCGCAGGCAGGCACCGGTGGGGGTGCGCGTGACGCAGCGCGCGTTCGGTCGTGACCGGCGTTACCCGATCACCTCTGGCTGGAAGCCCGGGGACTGAGCCTCAGTTGGTTTTCTCGTAGATCTCGCGACTGTCGAAGTGCGGCGGCGTGGAACGGTCCACAAAGCCCAGCGACGCGAGGTTTTTCCACGAGCGACCCCGGTCACCCGGGAATCGTTGGGCGATGAAGTTGCCGCCCTTGTCAATCGAGGGGTGATCCGGATAGTTGCTCTTGAGGGCGGTGATAGCGTTCTGCGCGAGATCTTCCATGCCCAGGATCAGGTAGGCCTGCGCCATCACGGCCAGCCCGTCGGGCACGGCGGGGGTTTCCTGGAAGTTCTCCACCACATAGCGCCCGCGATTCAGCGCTGCCACGTACGCGCGGCGCTTGAAGTAGTAGTTGGCAACGTTGATCTCGTAGCGCGCGAGCAGGTTGCGCAGGTGCACCATGCGCGCCCGCGCATCTGCTGCGTACTCCGAGCCCGGGTAACGGGACAGCAATTGCGAGAAGTCGGCGAAGGACTGCCGGGCCGGGCCGGGGTCCCGATGGGTGCGGTCAGTAGGCAGGAAGCGCTCGAGCAGGCCCTCACCTTCGGTAAAGGACGAGAGGCCTTTCATGTAATACGCGTAGTCGGTGCTGGGGTGCTGCGGGTGGAGCCTGATGAAGCGGTCGGCCGCGGCGACTGCCTCCTCGTGATCGTAATTCCGGTAGTAGGCATAGATCAGTTCGAGTTGCGCTTGTTCGGCGTAGGGGCCGAAGGGGTAGCGCGCTTCCAGCAATTGCAGGTTCTTCACTGCCAGATCGAAGTTCGCGGCGCGGATGTTTTTCTGGGCGGTCTCGTAGAGCGCACGTTCGCCCTGATCCGGCGGAACCTCCTCGTCGTCACCCTTGAACCACGAACAGCCGCCAAGAAGCAGCGCGGATAGCGCGAGAGCGAGTAGTCGGTTCGGGATCATCAGGGAGTCCGGTCTGGATGAGCGGTAGCGCGGCTATTTAAACACAGCGCGCGCAGGGCACCCAAGGCCGGGTCAGCGCCCATGCTAGACTCCGGCGCCTTACACATCTGCTTGCTTCCCCGGTGCCGCGCCCATGAACCCAAGGATCCAGCGCGAGATCGAGGTGCCCGCCGCCCTCTCCGGGCGCCGACTCGACCAGGTTGCGGCGGAACTCTTCCCCGAATTTTCCCGCTCCCGGCTCCAGCGCTGGATCCGCGAGGGCTGCCTGCTGGTCGACGGTGCGGTGCGTATCCCCAGAGACGCCGTGCACGGAGGCGAGTGGTTGCGGCTCGACGCGGAGAGCGAGGTCGAGGGCGACTGGCGACCCACCGAGATGGAGCTTCCCGTCGTCCACGAGGACGAACACATCATCGTCATCGACAAGCCCGCCGGCCTGGTGGTGCACCCCGCTGCGGGGCACGCGGACGATACGCTCCTGAACGGCTTGCTCGCGGCGTACCCGGAACTCGCCCAGGTGCCGCGTGCCGGCATCGTGCACCGGCTGGATCGCGACACCACAGGTCTGCTCGTGGTCGCGCGGACCCTGGCTGCGCAGACAGCGCTGGTCGCCGCGCTGCAGCGGCGCGACGTGAGCCGGGAGTACCGCGCCGTGGTGAACGGTGTGCCGGTGAGTGGCGCGACGGTCGACCGTCCCATCGGGCGCCACCCGCGCGACCGGCAACGCATGGCGGTGCTCGAGTCGGGTGGGCGCGAGGCGGTGACGCACTACCGCGTGCTGGAGCGTTTCCGGGCGCACGCCTGCCTTGCGGTCCAGCTCGAGACCGGGCGCACCCACCAGATCCGTGTCCACCTGTCCGAAGCGGGTTTCCCCGTCACCGGCGACCCTGATTACGGTGGGCGCGTGCGGTTGCCGAAACAGGCGGCGCCCGGTCTGGTTGATGCCCTGCGCGCCTTCCGGCGGCAGGCGCTGCACGCGTTCCGGCTCTCGTTTGTGCATCCAGGCAGCGGCGAGACGATCGGCTTCGAGGCTCCCGTCCCCGAGGATATGCAGTGTCTGCTTGCGGAGCTGCGTGCCGATCGAGAGGAATTCCTGCATGGCGGCTGAGTCCGTGCTCCTGCCCGTCGACTGGCGTGCGCCGCCGGGCGTGCGCGTAGCCGTCACCGTGCGCGCGGGCGGTGTCAGTGAGGGGCCCTATGCCTCGTTCAATCTCGGTGACCATGTGGGCGACGATCCTGCAGCGGTCGCCCGCAATCGCGCGCTGTTGGTGGATGCACTGGAACTGCCCTGCGCGCCCCAGTGGTTGCAGCAGGTGCATGGCACGGGCGTGGTGGAAGCGCGCGCGGACGGCGTGGTTCGGGAGGCCGACGCAGCCTGGACCGACCGCAGCGGCATGGCGTGTGCGGTGCTCACGGCCGACTGCCTGCCAGTGGTGATCGCATCAGCAGACGGGCGCGAGGTCGCGGCCGCGCATTGCGGATGGCGGGGGCTGGCGGCGGGTGTGCTGGCGCAGACGGTCGCGCGTTTTTCAGCTGACGCCTCCTCTTTGCGTGTATGGCTCGGCCCTGCCATCGGCCCTTCGGCTTTCGAGGTGGGAGAGGATGTGCGTGAGGCTTTCCTTGCCGTGCAGCCTGCCTCGCGGCGGGAGAACATCGACGCTGCATTCGTGCCGCTCGCCGGCATGCAGGGAAAATTCCTCGCTGATCTTTACGCGCTCGCACGCATTTTCCTTTCCGCGCTTGGCGTCGAAGATGTCGCCGGAGGAGGACGCTGCACCTTCCGCGAGAGCGATCTGTTTTTTTCCTATCGCCGCGACGGCGTCACGGGCCGCATGGCGACGCTTGCATGGATTGATCCAGCGCAAGGAATCCCGTCCTCGACTTGAAGCGCGCGCGGTGCAGCCCCACATAGTGGTCAACCACAAGGGGATTTGCCCATGCGACTCGATCGTTTTACCAACCAGCTCCAGGGCGCACTCGGCGATGCACAGTCGCTGGCGCTGGGGCGTGACCACAATTTCATCCTGCCCGCGCATCTGCTGGTAGCGCTGATCGCGCAACCCGGCGGCACGGTACGGCCCCTTCTCGCGAAGTGCGGTGTCGATGCACGCGCGCTCGCCGCGAAGCTTGATGAATTCCTCGCGCGCCAGCCGCGCGTCGAAGGGGTTTCGGGCGAAGTCCACCTCGCGAATGACCTCGTACGCGTTCTGAACATCGCAGACAAGCTTTCCCAGGCGCGCAAGGACAAGTTCATCTCGAGCGAACTCGTGTTGCTCGCGACCCTGGACGAGAAAGGCGAGACCGGCGACCTGCTGCGCGCCTCGGGGCTCACCAAGAAAACACTGGAAAAAGCGATC
>CAIXOY010000314.1 GCA_903921135.1 uncultured Gammaproteobacteria bacterium | reverse complement strand
TGGGTAGACGGCGGCGTACTTCCCCCGGACTCCGGCTCTCCGGGAATCCCCTCCTTGCTCACGATCGCAGCCCACTGCCACTCGCTGGTGGGAAGCGGCTATGGCAAGGCCGGTGAATTGCACGGCGACCCGCTCGAACTTGCACTCGCCGAGTGGGCAGACGCACACCGCAAGATGGACAGCGGATGGCAGCGCGTCGACGAGTTGCCCTTCGATTCCGACCGACGGCGCATGTCGACCCTCCACGCCTCGGGTGATGGCTTCGTGATTCTCAGCAAAGGGGCGCTGGAGGCCGTGCTTCCCCGCTGTTCGCGCCTGAGCCAGAACGGAGCGGAGGTCTCGCTCGACGCGCAAGCGCGTGAGCGAGTGACCCTGGCAGAGGCTGCACTGGCGCATCAGGGGCATCGAGTGCTTGCACTCGCACGGCGCGAGATCGGCAGTCGCCGCATCAGCGAACATGACGAAACCGACATGTTGTTGTGCGGGCTCGTCGCGCTCCAGGACCCCCTGAGGAAAGAAGTGCCTGCTGCCGTACTCGCATGCAAGCGCGCCGGAATCCGGGTCGTGATGGTCACCGGCGACCATCCACGGACGGCGCAGGCCGTGGCATCGGAGGCCGGACTGTTCAACGCCGGAAGCGAGGGGCGCGTGATCGACGGCACCCGGCTCGCGATGATGCCGGAGTCGGAACTGCATCTGACCCTGGACGCGCCCGAACTCGTGTTCGCCCGCATCAGCGCAGAGCAGAAGCGCCGCATTGTTTCCGCCTTCAAACGCAGGGGCGATGTCGTGGCCGTCACGGGGGACGGCGTGAACGACGCGCCCGCGCTGAGAGAAGCACATATCGGCATCGCGATGGGGCGCAGCGGCACCGATGTGGCAAAAGCGGCGGCAGATATGGTGCTGCTGGACGACAACTTCGCCTCGATCGTCGCCGCCATCGAAGAGGGCCGCGCGGTCTTCGACAATATCCGCAAGTTCCTTGTCTACATCCTGAGCTCGAACGTCCCGGAAGCCGTTCCCTACCTCGCAAGCGTGCTGGCCGGCATCCCGCTGCCGCTCACGATCCTGCAGATCCTCGCGGTTGATCTCGGCACGGACATGCTCCCGGCACTTGCCCTGGGCTCGGAGCCACCCGCGCCGGATGTGATGCAACGCAAACCGCGACCGCGGAACAGCGGTCTGATAGATCGCGGACTGCTCGTGAGGGCCTTCCTCTGGCTTGGGGCATTCGAGGCGACAGCGGCGATGAGCGCTTACTTCGCGGTAATGCTGTCCGGCGGCTGGGTGCACGGTGAAGCGCTGGGGCCTGAATCGCTGCTGTACCGGCAGGCGACCAGCGCCTGCTTCTCGGCGATCGTCCTGATGCAAATCGTGAATGTCTGGATGTGCCGAAGCGAACGAATGCCTGCCCTGGCAAGAGGCGGCCCGCGCGTCTCCCGACTGCTCGTGGCGGGAGTGCTGTTCGAGATGCTGTGCCTGTTGCTGATAGTGTGGACGCCGCAGGGAAATGCTCTTTTCGCGACGGCTCCCGTGCCTGCGTCGGGATTGTGGGCCGTCGTTCCCTGCGCGCTCGCCCTGCTTCTCGCCGAGGACGCTCGCAAGCGATTCCTGCGCCACCGACATCCTGGATAGCATCCGATGATCGATTGCGGCGCGCGCAAAGGGCCTGCTAGGATCCGTGTGCCTTGGGTGACAAGGCCATAAGACGATAAGCCAAAACGCCAGGAGAGTAGCCATGCGCAACACGCAGTCCGTGTCCCTTGCCCGCTTCCGCCTTGCCCCGCTGGTCCTTGCCGTCGCTGCGGCCGGAGCCATTGCCCAGGACAAACTCGCACTCGAAGAGATCATCGTGACCGCGCAAAAGCGCGAGCAGCAGATGCAGGACGTCCCGATTTCCATGACAGTGGATACGGCCGCCCTCCTCGAGAAAAAAGGTATCGCAACGCTCGAGGGCCTGGCCAACCAGACGCCGAGCCTGTTTATCCAGGACGGCGGTCGTGTCTCGTCCGTAGCGATCCGCGGTCTTGGAAGCCCTGGCCTCGACACGGTCGAGAGTTCGGTCGGCATCTACATCGACGAGGTCTACTTCGGGCGCAGCC
>CAIXOY010000313.1 GCA_903921135.1 uncultured Gammaproteobacteria bacterium | reverse complement strand
TGCAAGTGCTGCACGACGCCGCGCACTTCAACCCCGCAGCTGGGCCCTGGCGCGAGATCGGCAAGGAAGACCTGCTGCGTTTGCTGCCCTTCTGGGACGAACGCGCCTGCCAGCGGATCAGCGCCAACCTGCGCGACAAGGGCGTGATCAGTATCGGCTCCGCACCGCTCGACCAGAGCGACCGGCTGCGCTTCTCGCTGGACGTTGCGAGCAGTGCGCCCGCGCACAAGACTGCGTCTCCCGCGACCACGGCCAAGCTGACCGGCGGCAAAACCCTCATGGCCGATCGCTGGCGCCCGGACGCCGAATTGCTCCGCCAGCTCGCGCTCCACGGCATCAGCGCGCCCTTCGCCGAGGCGCAGGTCGAGGAGTTCGTCCTGTACTGGTCAGACCGCGGCGACCCTGCCTACAGCTGGAACGCCAAGTTCCGCAGCCACGTGATCCGCCGCTGGCGCGAGCACGAGGCCGCGGCCGCCACGCCGGACGACCTCCCCCGCCGCATCGCAGCCGACTGGCGCCCGGATGGCGATGCCCTCGAGATCCTCGAGCGTGCCGGCGTGGTCAGGCAGTTCGTGGAAGACAGCATTCCGGAGTTCGTCCTCTACTGGAGCGAGCGCGGCGAGACCGCACGCACCTGGAATTCCCGCTTCGTGACGCACGTGAAGCGTCAGTGGACGCGCTACAGCTCCACCGTCGCCATCGAGGGTGAGCCGCGCCGCCTGAACGCCGACTGGCAACCGAGCGGGGATGTCTTCGACATCCTGCACATGGCGAACATCGACGCGACCTTCGCGCGCGCGCTGCTGCCGGAATTCATCCTGTTCTGGACCGACAGCGGCGAGGTGCACACCTCGTGGAACAGCAAGTTCCTGCAACACATCAAGTACCAGTGGGCGCGCCGCGGGAGCGCACCGCAGCCAGGGGAGTCAGCACATGGACACCGGCAAGGATCTGGCGGAACGGGCAGCACGCGCGCTCGCAGCCTCGTCGAAGACCTCACAGACCGCAGCTGGGCCGACTGAACCGCAAGATGCCCGGATCGACGCGATCAACCAGGTCTTCGCACTGTTCCGCCTGAACTACCACAACCAGTACTACAAGGCCTTCGAAGACGCCTCACAGCTGAATCAGGCGAAGAAGCTGTGGCTGGAAGCGCTGGCGGGCATCGACATCGAAAGCGTCCTGCGTGGTGCGCGACGCTGCATCGAGGACTCCGAGTACCTGCCCACGCTGCACCGCATGCTCGAGAGCTGCAACGCGGCGCGCTGCGCCACGCACGGGCTGCCCGCCGCCCGGGATGCGTACATCGAGGCCGCCACCGCGCCGCGCGATGCACATCGCTGGAGTCACGCGGCCGTGTGGCACGCAGCGCGTGCGACAGGGCTGCAATGGCTTGCCTCGGGGCGTGAGTCAGACGTACTGCCCGTGTTCGAGCGCCATTACGGGGATGCCTGCGCCAGACTCTTTGCCGGCGAGGAACTCGCCCTTCCCCCGCCCCCGCGTGAATCCACGCAGCCCGCTCAAAACGCGCAAACCGAAATGAGCATCGAGGAGCGCCGCGCCGCGCTGCGCAAGTTGCGCGAACAGACGGGCGTCTGAGGTCGCCCGCGACCGCACGGCTCAGCGCGCGGGCTGCTTGAGCAACTCCCCTCGCGCATGCTCCGTGATGGCCCGCACCGCCGGATGCGTGATGCGCCGCTCCACCGAGATGGCGTAGAGATCGAGTTTCACGTCGGCAATCGTGCCGACCTCTTTCAGCCCGTACTGCGCACACACCTCGTCAGCCGTGACACCGGGCGCGAAGAAAAAGCCCTGGCCCGCCTGCCCGAAGGCCTTCATGAGCGCGGTGTCGTCGAACTCGCCACGGATCCACGGCGTAACGCCGCGCGCATCAAGCCACCCCAGCAATGCACGGCGCCAGGCAGTCTCCTCCCGGGGGAGTAGCACCGGCGCGCCATCGAGCCGGGCCGGGAAGCTGCCACGATGCGCGCGCAGCAGCGCCGGCGAACCGAAGCAGGACAGGCTGCTGCTGCCCAGCGGGTGGTTGAAGCACTTCACATCCAGCCCCGGCGGAAATGGCGCGTCGGCGATCACAAGATCGAGGCGGTGAACCGCGAGCGCACCCAGCAACTCGGCAAAGGACTGTTCGCGACAGACTATTCGCACCGGCTCTTGCAGTGACATCGCCGGCTCCAGCAGCCAATGCGCGATGGACTTGGGAATCGAATCCAGCAGGCCCACACGAAAGGCGAGCGCGCGCTCCGGCGCGCCCGAGCGCACGACCTCGGCGAGCTCGTCGCCCAGGGCGAAGATCTCTTCGGCATAACGGAGCGCGAGACGCCCTGCCTCCGTGGGCTCCACACCACGGCCGGAGCGAGCCAGCAACGGCGCACCCAGAGTCTCCTCGAGCTGCCGCAACTGCGAGCTGATGGTCTGCGGTGTGAGATGGAGCTTGGCTGCGGCGGCGCGCACGCCGCGCTCCTGCACGACGGCAGCGAAGTACTGGAGATGGCGGTAGTTGAGACGCGGCATTGGCAGTTTTTACCGAACAGTCGAGAAAGAACAATCGGATTTTTTCTGACGCATCCTCGCTCATACACTCTGCCCCATCAACCCTGAGCGAGGGAGTTTCCATGCGAATCGTCGCGAGATCACGGGACCGCAGCATGCCGATCAACCCCGGAGTCCGTTCGCACATCATGCGGCGGATGCGCTTCGCGCTGGGCCCGGTGCTGGGCCGGGTGCCGAGGGTCTACGTATGGGTGGGCGACGAGAACGGCCCGCGCGGCGGCACCGACAAGTTCTGCAGCGTGCGAGCGGAAGTCGAGGGCCACGCGCCGGTTTTCGTGCGTGACTGCCACGCCGATCTGTATGCCGCCATATCCCTCGCCGCCGCACGCACAGGGCGCGCCGTGCTGCGCACCGTGCAGCGCCACGAGCGCGTCGACCGCCACCGGGGGGATATGCCCTTACCGGAAACAGATTCCCCGTCCATCACCGAAGGAGGTGTGTCATGAGCGATCCCATAGTCACCACGGCCCGGCCCGCCAGGCCAGGCGCCACCACCGCGCTTGCGCCGGAGGCCGTGAAGGTCCTGCGCAACACCTACGCCCTGCTCGCGATGAGCGTGCTCTTCAGCGCAGCCACGGCCACCGCGTCCGTGGCACTGAAACTCCCGCATCCCGGGCTGATCATTACCCTCGTGGGGTACTTCGGCCTGCTGTTCGCCATCCACAAATTCCAGAACAGCGCAGCGGGGATCGGGCTGGTCTTCGCGCTTACGGGCTTCATGGGCCTCACGCTGGGGCCGATGCTGTCTTCGGTGCTCTCGATGCCGGGCGGCGGGGCTACGGTGGCAAACGCCCTCGGCCTCACGGGTGCCGTGTTTCTGGGCGCCTCGGGCTATGTGCTCACCACGCGCAAGAACCTGAGCTGGATGGGCACCACGCTCTTCGCGGGCGTGCTGGTGGCCTTCCTCGCGGGGCTCGCGGCGGTGTTCTTCGAGATGCCGGCTCTCTCGCTCGCGGTATCGGCGCTGTTTGCCCTGCTGATGAGCGCGATGATCGCCTTCGAGACCAGCGCGATCATCCACGGTGGCGAGCGCAACTACGTGCTGGCTACCGTCAGCCTGTTCGTGTCGCTGTTCAACCTGTTCGCGAGCCTCCTGCACTTGCTGGGTATCACGGGCGGCGACGAGTAATCACAGGAGCTTCCTGCAACGCCGACCGCGCCCGGTGACGACAACCGGACG
>CAIXOY010000312.1 GCA_903921135.1 uncultured Gammaproteobacteria bacterium | reverse complement strand
TTCCGGCCTCGCGCTTGGCGACCGCGTGATCGAAAACCCGCCCGACGGCATCGCCGATGGCGCCGTGGTGGCCCCCGCCGCGCCCTAGCCGGTCGGAGCGGGCCACGCCCGCGACTCCTCCTTGTGGGAGCGGGCCATGCCCGCGACAACAGCCCGGATTCGCAGATCAGCGGCTAGACTAGCCCCCGCGCCGAATCATTCGAAAAAGGAAGCCCCCACGATGCGCTCCCACACCCTCACCCTGCTCCATGCACTGCTCGCGGTCTTCGTGTGCGCAGGCACAGGCACGGCACGCGCCGAACCCGCAGGCGGTGCCGGAGACCAGTGGCCCGTCTGGGGTGGCGACGCCGGCGCCACGCACTTCTCGCGACTCACCGATATCACGCCGCAGAACGTGGCCTCGCTGCAGGTGGCGTGGACGCACAGGAGCGGCGATTTCGCCGACGGCAGCGGTTCCACGCGCCCCACGTCCTTCCAGGCCACGCCGCTCGCAGTGAACGGACACCTCTACTACTGCACGCCCTTCCAGCGCGTTTTCGCACTGGACCCCGAGACCGGCACCGAGGTCTGGAGCTTCGACCCGCAGCTCAAAGAGAAAAAAGGCGAAGGCCCCTATCCGCTCAACTGTCGCGGCGTCACCTACTGGGAAGACAGCGCGGCCGTGGCGGGCCAGGCCTGCGCCAAACGCATTTTCTACGGCACCGCGGATTCCGAACTCATTTCCATCGACGCCGACACCGGCAAGCCCTGCGAGAGCTTCGGCACCGGTGGGCGCGTGAATCTGCGTCAGGACATGGGCAAGGTGCGCACCTGGGGCTACTACCCCACGTCTCCGCCGATGCTCATGCGCGATCGGGTGGTCATCAACGGCTTCGTGGCAGACAACCTCGAAGTGAACTCCGCACCGGGCGTGGTGCGTGCCTTCGACGCGCGCACCGGCGCACTCGTCTGGGCATGGGACCCGGTGCCGGAAGGCTGGACCCCGGGCCCTGCCTACGAGCCCAAGGGCGTCTATCAGCAGGGCGCACCGAACAGCTGGTCGATCATCACGGGTGACCACGAGCGCGGCCTGATCTTCGTGCCCACCGGCAACCCCGGCCCGGACCTTTACGGCGGTGAGCGCAACGGCATCGACTTCTACGGCACCTCCACCGTCGCGCTCTCCATCGAGACGGGGCAGGTCGCGTGGCATTTCCAGTCGGTGCACCACGATGTCTGGGATTACGACACGCCTGCGCCGCCCACGCTCTTCCAGATCCCCGGTGTGGGCAACGGCGCGCCCGCCGTGGCCCAGAGCACGAAGATGGGACACATCTTCCTGCTGAACCGCGAGACCGGCGTGCCGCTGTATCCGGTGGAAGAGCGCCCTGTGCCGCAGAACGGCGTGCCGGGCGAAACGCTCTCGCCCACGCAGCCCTTTCCCACGCATCCCAAACCCCTGCACAACAGCGTGATCACGCCCGATACCGCGGCTGGCTTCACGCCTATCGACCGATGGGACTGCGCGCGCAAGATCGAAAAGCTGCGCTGGGACGGCCCCTTCACGCCGCCCTCGCTGGAGGGCTCCATCGGCTATCCGCACACCAGCGGCGGCGGTAACTGGGGCGGCCTCGCCATCGACCCCGAGCGCGCGATCATGATCCTGAACCAGACGCAGATGGCGCAGGTGAACAAGCTCGTTCCGCGCGAGGAAGCGAAGAGCATCGACCGCGCGAAGATGCAGTACCCCAACGAGCTCTACGAGATGACGGGCACGCCCTATGTGCTGGTGCGCACGGCGTTGGATTCGTTTCTGGGTGCGCCCTGCAGCCCGATGCCCTGGGGCACGCTCACGGCGGTCGACATGAAGAGCGGCGAGGTGAAGTGGCAGGTGCCCTTCGGCACACTGGAGGAACTCGCGAGCTGGCCGGTGACGGCGATGTTCCGCAAGACCGGCGCACCGAATTTCGGCGGCGGCATGGCCACGGCCTCGGGGCTGTACTTCATCGGTGCAAGCATGGACGGCTATTTCCACGCCTACGAGACCGAGACGGGCAAGGAGCTCTGGCGCACGAAATTGCCCTTTGGCGGCCACTCGGTGCCGATGAGTTTCCGTGGCAAATCCGGGGCGCAGTACGTGCTGATTTCTGCGGGT
>CAIXOY010000311.1 GCA_903921135.1 uncultured Gammaproteobacteria bacterium | reverse complement strand
CTCCTCCTGCAGTTGCGTCACCACGTCGGTGAAGAAATCCAGGTTCTCTTCCTGCATCACCTCCCCAACCACCTTGCGGAAGCGGGCAACGCGCTTGTCTGCCACGGCCTCGCGGCTCGGTAGCCGCAGCGGCTCGATCGGCTGGCGTGTCACGCGCTCGATGGTGCGCAGCATGCGGATTTCACGCGGTGCCACGAAAAGAATCGCGGTTCCCTCGCGCCCGGCGCGCCCGGTGCGACCGATGCGGTGCACATAGGCTTCGGTGTCGTAGGGAATGTCGTAGTTGATAACGTGGCTCACGCGCGAGACGTCGATCCCGCGCGCGGCTACGTCGGTCGCGACGACGATATCCAGCGCCCCGCTCTTCAGTTGCTCGATCACGCGCTCGCGCAGTTGCTGGCTCATGTCGCCATTCAGCGCGGCCGCCGAATGGCCGCGGGCTTCGAGCCGCTCCGCGAGTTCGACCGTGGCCGTCTTCGTGCGCACGAAGACCAGCGTGGCGTCGATGTCGTCACCGGCCTCGAGGATGCGCGTCAGCGCGTCGAGCTTGTTGGTGCCGCTCACCTGCCAGAAGAGCTGGTGGATGGTGGCGACTGTGCGCGTGCTCGCCTTGATGCGTACTTCTTCGGGCTCGCGCATGTGGGTGCGTGCGACGCGCCGGATGGGCTCTGCCATGGTGGCCGAGAAGAGCGCGGTCTGGCGCTCCGGCGGCGTGTGCTCGAGGATCCACTCCACCGCATCGATGAAGCCCATGCGGAGCATCTCGTCGGCTTCGTCGAGTACCAGCGCGCGCAGGCCGTCGAGTTTCAGGGTGCCGCGCTCGAGGTGGTCCATCACGCGGCCCGGCGTACCCACGATCACGTGAACGCCGCGGCGCAGCTGACGCAGTTGCTGATCCATGCCCTGGCCGCCGTAAACGGGCAGCACATGCAGGCCGCCCAGATGCTTGGCATAGCGCTGGAAGGCTTCGGCCACCTGGATCGCGAGTTCCCGCGTGGGCGTCAGCACCAGCACCTGTGGCGCGAGCACGTTCAGGTCGAGCCGTTGCAGCAGGGGCAGCGCGAAGGCAGCGGTCTTGCCGGTGCCGGTCTGGGCCTCGCCGAGCAGGTCACGGCCCTGCAGGAGCGGCGGTATGCAGGCCTGCTGGATGGGAGAGGGAGTTTCGTAGCCCACGTCGGTGAGGGCCTGCAGCAGCCGCTCGTCGAGACCAAGGTCCCGGAAGGTGACGGCGTCGTTCATGCGGAATACCAGCTTGCAGCGAGAGGGCGGGCATTATAGGCGCTAGGGCGCGCGGCCCCCGGCGCTATTCCGCCGGACAAATATGCTTTTTGCCAGACATCACCGCGGCCCGCTGTCCGGCTCCTCACCAAACCACACCACCGCATAGTGCTCGCCCATCGCGGCGCCCATCGCCCGCCAGGTGTTGTCGGCCCACTGCCCGCGGTTGACGATCATGATGTGGTGGCCGTCGCTCTGCTGCCAGATCTGCAGCGCCCGTTCCGGCGTGATCGGGTCGGAGTAATAGGCCACGATCTCGTAGCCCGTCGCGCCGTAGGCGCCGCCGGTGATTTCCCGCGGTTTGTCCCACATGCATTCCTTGCGGGCGTGGTCCGGCGTGTAACAGCACGACGTCCAGTCGCCCTGCGCAGACCACGAGTGCATATTGCATCCGCTCGCGTTGCCGCGCCGGTAGTGTGCTTCGAGGTCGGCCACGTGCGCCTGCGCCACTTGCGTGAGCCGTGCGGAGACAGGAATGGGTGCGAGCCCGCGGCGTTGGCGGTATGCATTCAGCGAGATGGCGACCGGATTGGGTGCCATGGCAGGCGACGGCCCCGCCGGCGCAGGACGGGCGCCGGATGGCGCCTCGCAGCCCGCCAGCATCGCCAGAATGATCGCGCCCAGGACGGTTTTGCGCAGCATGGCTCCCCGCCACCCGTTAGCTGCGCCAAACGCTACACCACGCCCGCCCGCGCGGCCAACCACCGTGGCGCATGACGCAACCGACACTTGCCATCGGCGTGCACGGGTCTGACCATCCGCGGCCTGAGTTGCGCACAGCAAAGGGGTGCCTGCATGTCGCTTCGTCTTCGAGTACTGGCTTCGGCCGCCTGCGTGGTGCTGCTCGCGGGCTGCGGCAAGGAGACCCCGCCTGCCGTTGACTACAGCGGCCCCGTCGCCGACTGGACGGCCTACGGCGCGGCGCCCGGTGGTGGCCACTACTCGGCCGCGACGCAGATCAGCCGCGAGAACGTGCGCCATCTGCAGAAAGCCTGGGAATACCGCAGCGGTGATTTCCGCGCCGCGGGCGCCGCCGAGATCGAACTCGTGCCCGGCAAGAAGCAACCCCTTCCCGCCACCAGCTGGCAGATGACGCCGATTCTGGTCGAGGGCACGCTCTACGGCTGCTCCACCTTCAACAAGATCTTCGCGCTCGACCCTGCCACGGGCAAAGAGAAGTGGAACTACAACCCGGGTGTGGACGGTAACCAGGAAGTGCTCGCCAACTGCCGCGGCGTGAGCCATTGGGCGACATCCACGCCAACCGGCGCGCACTGCGACAGCCGCATCATCGAGGGCACGCTGGACGGCCGTTTGATCGCAGTGGACGCAAAAGACGGCAAGCCTTGCGCGGACTTCGGCAACAACGGCGAGGTGAGTCTGGCCGAGGGGCTTGGCGAGTTCGCCGAAGTGGAGCACGCCGTGACCTCGCCGCCTGCGGTGATCGGGGATCGCATCATCACCGGCGCCTTCATCATGGACCGTGTCCACAACCACATGCCGAGCGGCGTGGTGCGTGCTTTCGATGCGCGCACCGGAAAACTCGACTGGGCATGGGATCCGATCCCGCCCGGACAGACGCCCACGGTGGATGCCAACGGCAAGCCCCTCTACCGCCGCGGTACCACCAATGTCTGGAGCATCATCTCGGTGGATGCGGCGAACGATCTCGTCTTCCTGCCTACCGGCAACACCTCTACGGATTTCTTCGGTGGCCTGCGCGACAACCTCGACTACTACTCGAGCTCCGTCGTCGCACTGCGTGCCAGCACGGGCGAACTGGTGTGGCACTTCCAGATGGTCCACCACGATGTCTGGGACTACGACACGCCAGCCCAGCCCACGCTCTTCGAGTTCCAGCGCGACGGGAAGACCATCCCGGCACTGGCCCAACCCACCAAGATGGGCCACCTTTTCCTGCTCGACCGGCTGACGGGCAAGCCGCTCTTCCCGGTGGAAGAGCGCCCCGTCTCGCAGGGCTGGGAAGTGCCCGGCGAATACCTTTCGCCTACGCAGCCTTTCCCCACCAAACCCGCACCATTGCATCCGGGCGGCATCAAACCCGAGGACGCCTGGGGCTTCACGTTCTGGGACAAGGGCGAGTGCCGCAAGCTGATCGAGTCGACGCGCAACGACGGCATCTTCACGCCGCCCTCGCTGCAGGGCTCGGCCTTCTTCCCCAGCGATTTCGGCGGCAACAACTGGGGCACGCCGGCCATCGACCCGGTGCGCGGCCTGATCATCCTGAACACGCTGTTCATGCCATCGACGATCACGCTGATTCCGCGCGAGCAGTGTGAAACGGGCAAGGATCCCTTCACCTCGCCCCAGTTCGACACGCCCTACTGTGTGAAAGTGAAGCCCATGCTCTCACCGCTCGGCGTGCCCTGCTCCGCGCCGCCGTGGGGCTCGCTTTCCGCGATCGACATGCATACCGGTGACAAGCGCTGGGAAGTGCCGCTCGGCACCCTGGAGGAAATGGCGCCCTGGCCCGTGTCGATGATCAAGGGCGCGCCGAATATCGGCGGGCCAAGCGTCACAGCGGGCGGGCTCACGTTCATCGCGGCGACGCCCGACATGTATCTGCGTGCCTTCGACAGCGAGACGGGCGAAGAGATCTGGAAAGCGAAGCTGCCCACGGGCGGCCACGCCACGCCCGCGATCTACCGCGCGGGCACGGATCAGAAGCAATACGTGGTCATCGCGGCCGGCGGGCACTTCGGCATGCCGCACGAGCCGGCGGGGGATTGGCTCGTCGCCTTTGCCCTGCCCGACTGAAAACGCGAAGCCGCGCGCAGTTCCGGGTTGATAAGGGATGCCCCTGATGGAAGAATCCGGGTAATGCATATCGATACGGAGTGGATGCCATGGTTACGTTGCGCAGGTTTTTGCTGAGTGTGGCGGGCGCGGCGCTCGCCACCGCGGCGCACGCGGCTCCGATCGTGCCACCCTCCATCGCGGGCTGCCCTTCCGCATTGCCGTGTTTCCAGAACACGGCCAACCAGACATCCCCGCTGGGCACCAATCTTTCTTCGCCCACGGACTACACGCGCGAATACCCGTTCATCAACCACTTCAAGATGGCGCGGCCCTGGTTCTCGGGCACCGTCGGTAGCTTCCAGGACGGAAGAACCCTCTCCAAAGACGCCCGCGGCAACGTCAAATCCCTGCTGGACGGCCAGGTGGCCCGTTCCGTGATTTTCACGGGCGCGCCTGCGGATCCCGGTATCGCGAACCGCACCTGGCAATTCATTTTCGATGGCGATGGCGACTTCGATTTCAACAACGTGCAGGGTCAGGTCACGCGCACGGGCAATCGCTACGTGTTCAAGACCAGGGCGATTCCCGCAGGCGCAGACCGCAACAACATCGACCTGATGGTCACGGTCATGATGACCCGCAACAACCCCGCCAACCCGATCAAGAATGCGAGGCTGCTGCCGCTCGGTGGCATCTGCGTGCAGGATCCGACCAAGACCGTGGCAGCAGCAACTGCGTGCGCCGCCACTTCGGATTTCCGCTCCTTCGCCACGTTCCACAAGAGCATCGTCTTCAATCCCAGCTTCTTAGGCCAGATCAAGACCTATCGGTCGCTGCGCTTCATGGACTGGATGAAGACCAACAACTCGCTCACCAAGTCCTTCTCCACCCGGCCGGTGCCCGACGACCAGTTCTGGAACAGCGACGACTCCTTCAACGACGTGAACAATCCCGACAACTGCAACATGATCACGCGGGGCTGCAAGGGCGTGCCGCTCGAGGTGATGTACGCGCTCGCGAACCTGATGGACATGGACCCGTGGTTCAACATTCCGCACGAGGCGACCATCGTCGACACCCGCAATGCGACCACGGGCGTGGTCACAACAAAAAGCTACGTCAAGCAGTTCGCCGAAATGCTGAGCACTCACCTCGAGCCTGGCCGCAAGGCCTACATCGAGTATTCCAACGAGGTGTGGAATTTCCAGTTCGTCCAGACGGTCTTTGCCAGCGAGCAGGCGAACTCCTGCGGACCCAACAAGGACCAGCTCTGCGCCGAATTTGCGAAGGAATCCACGAATTCGTCTCCCAATGATGATCCCGGTTCGGCTTTCACCCGGTTCTATTCGAAGCGGGCGCAGGCGATCTTCGCCATTTTCGATACGGTGTTGGGCGCGGATCGCCCCAACCGCATCCGCCGTGTGATGGCTTCGCAGGCCGTTGTTCCCTACTTCACCGATCAGAT
>CAIXOY010000310.1 GCA_903921135.1 uncultured Gammaproteobacteria bacterium | reverse complement strand
GTGTTCCGCACCAGCGATCCGGGTATCCGCTTGCTGGTGCTGCGGGGTTCCGATGTGCCGGTGTATGTACGTCACGGTGCCGCAGACGCCGGCGTGGTGGGGCGTGATGTGCTGATGGAGGCGGGCAGTGATGGCTTGTATGAGCTTCTGGATCTCGGCATAGCGCGCTGTCGCCTGATGACGGCCGGGCTCGTGGGCAGCCCGGAACCCGGTCCCCGCGCCCGCGTTGCCACCAAATTCGTCAACATCGCGCGGCGATTCTATGCATCGAAAGGCATACAGGCCGACATCATCGAGCTCTCGGGTGCCATGGAGCTCGCGCCGGTTCTGGGGCTGGCGGAACGCATCGTTGACATCGTCGATACGGGAAACACACTTCGCGCCAACGGCCTCGAGGCGCTCGAGACCATCGCCGAGGTGAGCGCCCGCCTGATCGTCAACAAGGCCGCGATGAAATTGCGCCCCGAGCCGCTGAAAGCGCTGGTGGCCCGCTTCGCCGCTGTGACGGGCAACGCCACGTGATACGCCGGCTGGACGCCAGTGACGCGGGCTTCGAGCGCGACTTCGAGGCACTGCGTGCGGCCGCGCCCGGTGGTGCCCTCAGCGATATCGCCCAGACCGTGGCAGGCATGATCGCCGACATCCGTGCCCGCGGTGATGCCGCGCTGCTCGAGTACACGAACCGCTTCGATCGTCGCGCCGTGCAGGACGCGTCTGCGCTCGAGGTGCCCGCCGCGGAACTGGAGGCGGCCTGCGCCCGCGTCTCCCCTGCGCTGCGTGAGGCGCTGCAATCCGCTGCCCGCCGCATCGAGGCCTATCACCTGCGTCAGCGTCAGTCGTCCTGGCAGTATCTCGACGAGGACGGCACCTTGCTCGGGCAGCGCGTCACGGCCCTCGACAGCGCGGGGGTGTACGTGCCGGGCGGCAAGGCGAGTTACCCGTCCTCCGTCCTGATGAATTGCGTCCCGGCGCGCGTCGCGGGCGTTGGCCAGTTGGTGATGACCGTTCCTGCACCAGACGGCGAACTGAGCGATGCCGTGCTCGCTGCGGCCTGCATCGCCGGCGTGGATCGTGTCTTCACCGTGGGTGGGGCGCAGGCGGTCGCAGCGTTGGCTTTCGGTACCACGGTGGTGCCGCGCGTCGACAAGATCGTCGGCCCTGGAAATGCCTGGGTGGCGGAGGCCAAGCGTCAGGTTTTCGGTCAGGTAGGCATCGACATGATTGCCGGGCCCTCCGAAATCCTCGTGATCTGCGACGGACAGACGGACCCCGACTGGATCGCTCTCGACCTGTTCTCGCAGGCCGAGCACGACGAGGACGCACAGTCCGTGCTGATCAGCCCCGACGCCGCGTTTCTCGACGCTGTTCTGGCGTCCATCGAACGCTTGCTGCCCACCATGGAGCGGCGGGAGATCATCGCGGCCTCCCTTGCCTCGCGTGGTGCGCTTGTGCAGGTGCGTGACCTCGCGCAGGCAGCAGAGATCTGCAACCGGCTCGCCCCTGAACATCTCGAATTGTCCGTGGCCGAACCCGAGTCGTTGCTGGCGTCCATCCGCCACGCGGGCGCCGTGTTTCTCGGTCGCCACACGGCAGAGGCCATCGGCGATTACTGCGCCGGCCCCAGCCATGTGTTGCCCACCTCCGGCACGGCGCGCTTTTCCTCGCCGCTCGGCGTTGCCGACTTCCAGAAGCGCAGCTCGCTGATCGGTTGCTCCCCGCGGGGCGCGGCGGTGCTTGGCGCCATCTCGCGGGAGCTGGCGACGGCCGAGGGGCTTCAGGCCCACGCGGAGTCCGCCGCGGCCCGGCCCGGTGTCAGGGAGATCCGCTGATGAATGATGCAGCGGCATCCCTTGCGCACCTGCTCGTGCGCGAGGACGTGCGCGCCGCATCCGCCTACCACGTACAGGACGCGCGGGATCTCATCCGCCTCGACCAGATGGAGAGCCCATACGGCTGGCCGCCCCAGTTGCGCGGAGTTCTTGCGGAACGTCTCGCCAATGCGCAGATGAACCGCTATCCCGATCCGCGTGCGGCGGGTGTGCAGCAGCGCCTGCGCGACGCCTTCGGAATTCCCGGGCGATGGAGCATCATGCCGGGCAACGGCTCGGACGAAATCATCCAGATACTCACCTCGGCGCTCGCAGCGCCCGGGGCGCGTGTCATGGCGCCTTCGCCCACTTTCGTCATGTTCCGTGTTCTCGCGGGCTGGGCAGGATTGCCCTACGACGAGGTGCCGCTGGCCGAGGATTTCGGACTCGACGCAGACGCCATGTGTGCCGCCATCGCACAACACCGCCCGCGGCTCCTGTTCCTCGCGTGCCCCAACAATCCTACCGGCAATCTCTTCGATGCGGGCGCGCTCGAGCGCGTCCTCGAAGCCGCCAGGGACGCACTTGTGGTGATCGATGAGGCCTACTGGGCCTTCAGTTCGCGCGATCACCTCGACTGGCTCGATCGTCATCCGAATCTGGTGATCATGCGCACCCTGTCCAAACTTGGCCTCGCCGGTCTCAGACTCGGCTTCCTGGTGGGCGATCCCGCCTGGATAGGCGAGTTCGACAAGGTGCGTTTGCCCTACAACGTGGGCGTGCTCCATCAGATCGCGGCGGAGGTCGCGCTGGAGAATTTCGGGGTGCTGCGCGAGCAGACCCGGCTGATCGCGGCAGAACGTGCGCGGCTCGCATCAATCTTGGGTAGTGATCCCCGGCTTCACCTCTGGCCGGGGGAGGCGAACTTTCTCCTGGTGCGAGTGCTGGCCGGCCGCGCTAAAGACGTGCATGCCGCGATGATCCGCCACGGCGTCCTGATCAAGTGCCTTGATGGCGGTCATCCCCGCCTTGCCGGTTGTCTCCGACTGGGTGTGGGCACGGCCGAAGAGAATGCACGGATGCTTGCCGCGCTCGACGCTGGCTTGCGGGAAACGACGGGCTGACCCTGGCCTCTCAGTGGGAGGGGCGCTGGCCCACCACGCCGTCGAGCTTCAACCGCTTTTCACCGCGCAGCACATCCAGGCTGAATGCATCACCCGGTGCCATCAGGCCGATGCGGAGCATCGTGCTTCTGCCCTGGTCTGCCGACTGGCCGTTGATGGCGATCAGCAGGTCTCCAGGCTGCAAGCCCGCTTGGGATGCCGGGCTGCCTGCGTCCACATCGCTCACCACGAGACCGCTGCGCTCCCCTTCGTTCAGCTGAACACGCGCTGGCATGCCCTGCACCGAAACTCCCAGCCACCCGCGGATGACCTCGCCATGCTGCACGATGTCCTGGAGCACTTTGGCGGCGGAGTCTGCGGGAATGGCGAGCCCGATGCCCTGTGAGCCACCCGAGCGGGAGTAAATGGCCGTGTTGATCCCCAGGAGGTTGCCGTTGGCATCTATCAGCGCACCGCCCGAATTCCCGGGGTTGATGGCTGCATCGGTCTGAATGAAGTTCTCATAGGCGTTCAGTTGCAATCCGAAACGCCCCACCGCGCTGATGATTCCCTGCGAGACGCTCTGTTCGAATCCGTACGGATTGCCGATGGCGAGCACGACATCTCCGACCTGGGCGGTGGAAGGGTTGCCTACCGTGATGGGTTTGAGATCTGGCAGTTCTATGCGAAGCACGGCGAGGTCCGTGCCGGGATCCGAGCCGATGACCGCCGCGAGGGATTCCCGGCCATCGGACAGCAGGACGAGTATCTCCGTGGCGCCGGCGATCACGTGGTTGTTGGTGAGCACGTAGCCGTCGGCGGACATGATCACACCGGAGCCGAGGCTTCGCTCTATGCGCTCACGTTGCGGGGCTGGACTGCGGCGGAAAAACTGCTGGTAGAAAGGGTCGTCCATCAGCGGGTGGTAGGGCCGCCGCACCACCTTGCTCGTGTAGATGTTGACCACCGCGGGTGAGGCACGGCTGACTGCGCTGGCCCATGATGAAGCAGAGGCCGACTGCTCTTGCGCGTCACGCGCGGGAGAGAAATGCAGGAAAACCAATGCTGCCAGCAGGCCTGCAGCAACCGGCCATCCCAGCCATTGCCAGCGCATATCAGAGGTCTCTCGGGCGATCGAGTTCATCCTGCGCACCGTCGTCTGCGGGCGGTGCGTAATCGAGAGGCGGGTTGATGGTGGCTCCCGATACGAGGCGTGAGCCTGATCCGGAGAGGCTGGTGAGGAGGGGCGCTTCGCTGGTCGACGGGGTGCACAGGCCCATCGCGCCTTGCGCCAGATGCGCGTGCAGGTCCCGGTAGTCTTCGGTCAGCCTGTTGACGCGGTCTGCCGTGCCCCGGAAGTGCTCTGTTACTTGCTTTCGATAGTCTTCCAGCGCCGCTTCACTCGCCCGGAGCCGCGTTTCGGCGTCCCGGAGTTTCTGCTCTGAAGGATCGAGGAAGATGCGCAGCAGCCAGCCGATGGCTCCGCCTGCGAGCAGGCAGCCGACGGCGGTTAGCCAGAAAGCGGACGCACTGAACACCGGCGTACCCTCGACGTTTGTCGGCGCGAGTATAACCACTCGCGTCGCGGCCTCGCTAACCGGAGTAGGGCTGCGGCAAATTGCGGTTGCGACGGCGCGCGGCTGCTCGCTACAGTCTCGCGCCTTTCAGGTCGGACCCCCTTCATGCCCACAGGCCCTCTCGAACGCTACCGGGCGGAGCTCGAGAGGCCGGGCTTCGTACATGATCTTGCGCAGGAGAAAGCGGTCCTCGAGCTGCAGGACCTCTGGGGCCGGCTGGCCGAGCACAAAGAGCCAAGTGCCCTGCGCAGCGTAGTTGCCGCGCTGAGGGGTGACCGCAGCGGCGGGAGAGAGCCCGTGCGCGGGCTCTACCTCTGGGGCGGCGTGGGTCGAGGCAAGACCCATCTCATGGACCTGTTCTACGACAGCCTGCCGTTCGCTGCCCGACAGCGGACGCATTTCCACAGGTTCATGCAGCAGGTACATCAGGAATTGCGGGGGCTCACCGGTCAGAAGAACCCGCTGAAAATCGTCGGGGAGCGCATCGCCCAGAGCGCGCGCGTGCTCTGCTTCGACGAGTTTTTCGTGTCCGATATCACGGATGCCATGCTCCTCTCCGGCTTGCTCGAAGAGTTGTTCGCCCGCGGCGTTACCCTGGTGGCCACCTCGAACGTTGAGCCTTGCAATCTCTATCGTGACGGGCTGCAGCGCCAGCGTTTCCTGCCGGCCATTGCCTTGCTCGAGCGACACACCCGGGTTCTGAACGTTGACGGCGGCGTCGATCACCGCCTGCGCCTGCTCGAGCAGGCAGAGCTTTACCATACCCCTCTGGATGACGATGCTGACCGCAGTCTTGCGCGCAGCTTTGCGAGCCTGGCGCCCGACGCCGCGCGCGAGAATGTCGACATGGAAGTGGAGGGGCGCCGTATCAGGGCCCGCAAACTCGGCGAAAACGCCGCCTGGTTCGATTTCCGCGATTTGTGTGACGGTCCGCGCAGTCAGAACGATTACATATGGCTTGCCCGCGAGTTCACGACGGTACTGCTGGCCGACGTGCCGGTGATGGACGGCGCGCGTGATGACGCGGCAAGGCGGTTCGTCAATCTGGTGGACGAGTTCTATGACCGCAGCGTGAAACTGGTGATCTCGGCAGAGGCGCCGCCTGCGGGGCTGTATACCGGCACGCGACTCGCTTTCGAGTTCCAGCGCACGGCGAGTCGCCTGATCGAGATGCAGTCGCGCGAATACCTTGCGCGGGCCCATCGGCCATGAACCGTGAATTTTCCCGGGGCGCGGTTGCCGCTCGGAAAAACCATGGTGTACCATTCGCACCCTTTTACGGGGTCCTCCCCCTAGTTCAGGCTGGCTCGGAAACATGAAGACCTTCTCGGCAAAACCAGGTGACGTCGAACAGCAGTGGTTCGTCGTCGACGCGAGCGGCAAAACCCTCGGCCGCGTCGCTACCGCAATCGCCTCGCGTCTGCGTGGCAAGCACAAACCCGAGTTCACCCCCCACGTCGACACCGGCGACTTCATCGTCGTGGTGAACGCCGGAAAGATTCAGGTGACCGGCAACAAGTCCCGGGACAAGATCTACCATCACCATACCGGTCACCCCGGTGGGATGCGCAGCATCAGCTTCGACAAACTCGTTGCCCGCGAACCCACTCGCGCCATCGAAACCGCCGTCAAGGGCATGCTTCCCAAGAATCCCCTCGGTCGCGCCATGGCGCGCAAGCTGAAGGTGTATTCCGGGGCCGAACATCCGCATGCGGCACAGCAGCCGCAAGCTCTCGAGATCTGAAGGAAACCACATGGCTGCCACGCAGTATTACGGGACCGGTCGCCGCAAGACCGCCACTGCCCGCGTATTCCTCACGCAAGGGCGTGGTGCGATCTCCGTCAACCACAAGCCGCTCGAGACGTATTTCGGTCGGGAGGTCGCGCGGATGATCGTGCGCCAGCCGCTTGAACTGGTCGGCATGGGCGAGAAATTCGACGTCAATGTCTCGGTGACTGGCGGAGGCAGCTTCGGCCAGGCTGGTGCGATCCGCCACGGTATCACCCGCGCGCTGATCGAGTACGACGAGACCCTCAAGAGCCGTCTGCGTCAGGAAGGGTATGTGACCCGCGACGCGCGCGAGGTCGAGCGTAAGAAAGTGGGTCTTCGCAAGGCTCGCAAGCGCCCGCAGTACTCCAAGCGCTGAGTTCACTGCGGCCCGCGACCCGCGGAGCCTTTTCTACGGACGCCCGACTCTCCGACAGGAGAGTCGGGCGTTCTGTTTCAGGGTGTCGGGAGTGCCGCGCGGAGTCCGTTTTTCTTGTCAGTGCGTAGTTATTTCTTTAGCATTCGCCGCGCTCCCAGCAGCATCCTCGGGCTGCGCCCGATCCCTATACGGACTGGAGATTCCCTTTCGTGAGCAATCAAGTCGTGAACAAGGGCAGGCGGCAGTTCCTGACCGTCGCCACTTCCGTCGTGGGCGCCGCAGGCGCCGTTGGCGTCGCCACTCCGTTTCTCGGGTCCTGGAACCCGAGCGCAAAGGCGAAGGCGGCTGGCGCACCGGTCAAGGCGGACATCGGCAAGCTCGAGCCCGGGCAGATGGTCGTCGTCGAGTGGCGGGGGAAACCGGTGTACGTTGTGCGACGCACCCCCGAGACCATCCAGGACCTGAGCGGTCACGACGACCAACTGCGCGATCCTCTTTCCGCAGAGTCGGTACAGCCTGCCTACGTAGACAAGCAGAACCGCGCGATAAAAGCAGAGATCCTCGTTCTGCTCGGCCTGTGCACGCATCTTGGCTGTGCTCCCAAGTATCGGCCCGAAGTCGGCGCGGCTGATCTGGGCGGCGCGGCATGGAAGGGCGGATTCTTCTGCCCTTGCCACGGCTCCAAGTTCGATCTCGCCGGTCGTGTTCTTCTGGGTGTTCCTGCGCCCTACAACCTCGAGGTTCCGCCACATTCCTTTGAAGGCGAGAGCGTTCTCGTCATCGGTGTAGACAAGGAGGCCGCGTGATGAGCAGGCTTATCGCACTCCGGGACTGGGTGGATGCGCGCCTCCCGATCATGCGGGCGTGGAACACCCACATGGGCAAGTACTACGCGCCCAAGAACTTCAACATCTGGTACTTCTTCGGCGTCCTGTCCCTGCTTGTGCTGGTCAACCAGCTGCTGACGGGTATCTGGCTCACCATGAGCTTCGAGCCCTCTGCGGAGCGGGCATTCGCCTCGGTCGAGTACATCATGCGTGACGTGGAGTACGGGTGGATCATCCGGTACATGCACTCCACAGGGGCGTCGGCGTTCTTTACGGTTGTATATCTGCACATGTTCCGGGGCCTCATCTATGGCTCATACCGCAAGCCACGAGAGCTGATCTGGGTCTTCGGGATGGCAATCTACCTGGCACTCATGGCCGAGGGTTTCCTCGGGTATGTGCTGCCGTGGGGGCAGATGTCCTATTGGGGCGCGCAGGTGATCATCTCGCTGTTCGGGGCGATCCCGGTGGTGGGAGAGGACATCGTGCAGTGGATCCGCGGCGATTACCTCATTTCGGGCATCACGCTCAACCGCTTCTTTGCTCTCCACGTGGTGGCTGTTCCTCTGATCCTGCTCGGCTTGGTGGTGTTGCACCTCCTCGCGCTCCACGAAGTCGGATCCAACAACCCTGACGGGGTAGAGATCAAGAAGAAGAAAGACGCCAACGGCGTTCCGCTCGATGGCGTGGCCTTCCATCCCTACTACACCGTGCACGACCTCGTGGGGATCTCGGTATTCCTGTTCGTGTTCTGCACGATCATCTTCTTCATGCCTGAAATGGGCGGGTATTTCCTCGAGCACGCCAACTTCGAGGAGGCGAATGGCCTGAAGACGCCGTTGCACATCGCTCCGGTCTGGTACTACACGCCCTTCTACTCGATGCTGCGTGCCGTCACCGTGGACATAGGTCCGCTCACGGCCAAGTTCCTCGGCTTCCTGACGATGGCATCGGCGATTGCGATCCTGTTCGTGCTGCCCTGGCTCGATCGCAGCCCGGTCAAGTCGATCCGGTACAAGGGGGTGGTCAGCCGAATCGCGATCGTGGTGCTCGTTGCATCATTCGTGATACTGGGGGTGCTGGGTGTGAAGCCTCCCACGCCGGAGCGCACGGCTCTGGCCCAGCTTTGCACGCTGCTGTACTTCGCGTTCTTCCTGCTTATGCCGTTTTACACGGCCATGGAGAAGACGAAGCCGGAACCTGCACGCGTGACGATGGACGGGGGCATGGGCTTCTGGAAGTCCATGGGTGTGCTTCTGGTGATCGCGCTGCTTGTGGTGCTGCCGCTGAAGGCAGTCGGTGCGGAGGCAGAGAAGTCCTGCGGCACCATCGATTGCGACCACTTCGTGCCTGATCTCGCTGATCAGGAATCCCTCCAGCGGGGTTCGAAGTACTTCGTCAATTACTGCATGGGCTGCCACTCGCTCAAGTATGCGCGGTATGAGCGAACGGCAACGGACCTCGGGATTCCCCTCCCGCTGGCCGAGCAGAACCTCATTTTCGATGAGGCGAAGATTGGTGAATTCATGAGCAACGCAATGCCTGCCAAGCTGGGCAAAACGTGGTTCGGAGCAACGCCCCCGGATCTCACCCTCATTGCGCGCTCCCGTACCCCCGAATACATCTACACCTACTTGCGAAACTTCTATCGCGACGACTCCCCCTCTCGTGCGTGGGGCGTGAACAATCGCGCTTTCAAAGATGTTGCGATGCCGCATGCGCTCATCGAGTTGCAGGGGCTCCCTGAATGCGCGCCTGGTCCGGTGTTTGCCGAGAACGGCGGCGTGAAGCGCGATCCGCTGACGGGGCAGGACATCCTCGAAGACCCTTGTGGTCGTCTGGAGGTCAAGAAAGCGGGTGCCATGAACACAGAGGAGTTTGATGTCGCCGTTGCGGACCTCACCAACTTCCTTGCATATGTCGCGGAGCCGATGGCACTCCAGCGCAAGCGTCTCGGTGTCTATGTACTGATGTTCATCGCTGTGTTCGGGGTGTTCACCTACCTCCTGAACCGCGAGTACTGGAAGGACGTCCACTGAGCGCGGCTGGCCGTTTCTGGCAGCTACCGATATGACCGAGCGCAAGGACGTCCGGGCAATCCTGTCCAAGCGCTCTGTCATGGCTCTTTTTTCCGATCCGGCTGACCACTACAGCCACCGCATCCGCATCCTGCTCGCGGAAAAGGCCATCACTGCGCAGGTGGTTGATGTCGATGCACGTGACTATCCGGCCGAGCTGGCGGAGTTGAACCCGTATTGCGGCCTGCCCGTGTTGGTAGACCGTGACCTCGTGCTCTACGAATCCCGCGCGGTCATGGAATACCTTGACGAGCGTTTTCCTCACCCTCCGCTGCTTCCGCTCTACCCGGTCGCAAGGGCGCAGAGTCGGCAACTGCTGCAGCGGATCGAGCGAGACTGGTGCCGGCGGCTGGACGTGGCAGCGAACCCGAACAGCGTTGCGGCGCCTGCAGCCGTCGCTCGCAGGGAGTTGCTCGAGGAGTTGGTCTCCGTTGCGCCCGTGTTCGGGGAGCGGCAGTTCTTCATGAGCGATGATTTTTCGCTTCTGGATTGCTGTCTGGGCCCGCTGCTCTGGCGGTTGCCTGCACTGGGCATCGATCTGCCCCTGACGCGCCAGACCAAACCCCTGCACGATTACATGGCCCGCATATTCGGCCGTGAGTCCTTTCAGCAAGGTCTGAGCACGATCGAGAAGGAGATGCGCCGCCGCTGATTCCGGCGGGCATGCAGCACCACCATGAACAGCAGTCGTCCTTACCTTGTGAGAGCCCTGTACGACTGGATTGTCGACAACGGCTGCACCCCCTACGTCTTGATCGATGCCCATGTACAGGGTGTCGAAGTGCCCCAGCAGTATGTGAAGGACGGTCAGATCGTCCTGAACATCTCTCCTGGTGCCGTGGCCAACCTGCTCATCTCCAACGACGACATCCGGTTCCGGGGGCGCTTCGGCGGTATTGCCGTGGACATATTTGCTCCCGTAAGAGCAGTGTTGGGGATCTATGCGCGCGAGAACGGGCAAGGCATGGTCTTCGAGCCCGAGAAAGCGCCTCCTCCCGCGCCTGATGATGTGCCTCCGCCTTCGCCACCCGTTCCGGCAAAGCGGGGTTTGCGCGTAGTGAAGTAAGGCCCGGGATCAATAGCTCCCGAAGATCTCCCGCTCCACGAGTTCCACCAGGCAATTCAGTACCAGCAATTGGCATTCGCTGATCCTCGGGGGCTCCTCGGAGGGAATCCGGATGTCGATGTCATCCTCCCCTGGCAAGGACATCGAATCGTATCCCGCCCCCCCGCCCAGCAGGATGATGCGCGCCTCCCGCGCGTGAGCGGCGCGGATTGCGTGGGCGAGTCCGCCGCCTGCGGCGCCAGTGACAAGCAATACGGTATCGCCCGGCGCGGCGACCGCCTGTATGTGCCGGGCAAGCGCTTCGTGGTAGCCGTAGCCGTCTGCCATGGCGCCGAGCGTGACCGGATCATTCCCGATGGGGACGACGGGCAACGGGGGCCGCTCCATCGACAGGCGGGCAAGCAGGGACGCGCAAAAGAGCTGCGACAGCGCGCAGCCTGTTCCACTGCCGCCGACCAACAGCCTCCCGCCGCCCAGAAGGGCGTCACGAATGCTCCAGGTTGCGGCGGCGATCTGGCCGTGCAATGCGTCGAGAGAGCGATAGACCGTGTCTACATGGCCGGTAAACCACAGTTGCACGGGATCGTTCAGTTCGTCCATCGAAAGTCCGCTCCTACCCATCCACCCCGCGAATCCAGCCGATGCGCGCCGTAGCGACATCGTCACCGTCCATTGTCACCACATCGAGCCGCGCGGCGTTGTTCCGGCGCGCGACCCGCAACCACAGCGCGGCTGCGGCCCGGATCCGTCTGAGTTTGGAGGTGCTGACGCTTTCCGCCGCGGTGCCGAAACGACTGTTGCGACGTTTTCGGACTTCGACAAAAACGATCGCACTGCCCTCTTGCATGATGAGGTCTACCTCACCGAGTCGGCAGCGGAAATTGCGCGCGAGCAGGATGAGCCCCGCGTCCTCCAGAAACTTCAGTGCGCGGTCTTCGGCTCCGCATCCGATGTTGATGGGGGTGTCCCTTCCCCTGTTGTCCATGCCTCTGCTCCTTCCCTGGATATGGCTTCCACAATGCCCGCTCTGGGCAGTTCTGCCTTCGCCTGTCCTCCTTGAACGACGTACCAGACAGCACGCCTGTGCAACCTGCCGTCTGCACCTGCGATCAGCTCACCCGTCGCGCCTCCGAGGCCCCATGCGCTCGTGCTGCCCAGCAGTGCGAGCCTGGACTGCAACCGTTGTGCGTCGACGCCGAGGGCCATCAGCCGCTCAACGGGGCCGCGCTGCGCGACCGCTTTGGTACGGAGCGATTCCTCGCTGCCCGAGAACCACGGCATATCCAGAAAGCGCACGGACTCGAGGTCCAGATCACCCTCGCGGCCGGAGCCGGCCGAATAGCTGATGCTCGTCGCCCGGGCTGGTATGTCCCCGGCATACAGGAAGGGCAGCAGTGCCCTGATCGAACGAGCACCGGCGGGTTCGGCGAGGAGAACAATGAGGTCGATGTCCGCCCGCCGTCGGGGTTCGGTCTGAAGCTCCAGTCCGGTCACGCGGCCGAGTGATTCTGAACGGTGGTGGCTCTGGTCGAGGTGCAGGGTCTGCTCCAGACTGAGGCGGTACTCGTTCAGATCCCCCAGAAAGAGAGTGTCGATCAACTCGCCTCCTGAGGCCTGCCAGCGGGCACTGAAGTCGTCTGCCAGCCTGCGGGAGCGCGGTGATGCGTCCGCCAGGATCACGGCGCGCGACAACTGCTCGCGCCGTGCATCCGAGCCGAGTTCGGCCACTTCGTCGGCCAGGTCTATGCCGAACTGTTGCACGCCGGGAATGGCGGCAGCGGGGGTGTCGAGGAAATTCAGTGCCAGCGTCGGAACGCTGGCCGTGAGCCCCGTTCGGAATGCCCCGAGTTCCTCTTTCAACAGCGGCCCGACCACGACCGTCGCGCCATCCGCCGTGGTGCGGCGGTAAGCCGCCGAAAAGCCCTCGGGTGTCCCGCCGGTATCGACGATAGCGAGTGCGGGGGGTGTTTCCCCGGCTGCAAGCGCGCGGTAGTGCCCTGCAAGGTAGCCCTGCAGGACGGCTTGGCCACTGGAGCCCGCCCTGCCGCTCAGCGGTAACAGCAGCGCCACACGGGCGGGCTCGGAGATCCCCTTCGAGATTTCTTCCACCAGCCCCGGGATGTTCGCGCCGAAGGCAGCGATGCCCGAGTAGCGCTGCGCCCATTCCTGGAGGTGTTGTCTTTGGACGCCCGGTGAATGCCGCATGTCCCGGGCCGTAACGGACAGTTCGATCCAGGCTCGCCAGTCGTCGCTCCCGGCGTCCGCGACGGCGGCATCGAGTTCGCCGAGCGGTACGCGACCGAGGGCGTCGAGAATGTGCTTTGCGTTTGATGCGCGGTCGCTTTCGGCTGTAAGCCACGGTTGCAGGGACGTGCGCTCACGTGCTGCTTCAAGCGGTTTTCCAAGTGCAAGCAGGGCGCGAGCCCGGGCTTCCCGCAGCCCTGCTTCCAGCGCCCGTGGCAGCGCGGCATCCTCCGTGCCTACCGCGTTGGCGAGCACATCAAGCGCGGCTGTCGCATCACCCGTCCCGGAAAGGGCTTCGGACAGCAGGATTGCCCGGCGCACGCGCTGGTCTTGAGGTCCATCCGCGCCGCCTGACTGGCGCAGCACGTCTTTTGCCCTGGCGTACTCCTTGCGGGCCAGCAGCATGTCTGCCGCGTCCAGAAGCAGGCCGGGACGCTCTCCTGGTGATGATCTCGACGCCCTGAGAAGCGTGGCTTCGACCGGGTCTGAGGGCTCGGGTGGTGGCGTCTCGACAACAATGGGTGTGGCGTCTTCAGCGGGCCGTTCTGGCGGCGCAGACCCACAGCCGACCAGACCGATCAGGGCGGCGGCGAGAACAGTCGATGCGGCCAGATGTTTCATGGTCCGTATACTAGCGCCTGACCTGCCTCGCGGCACACGATCTGCGGGCTTTGCGTCTGCGGAGGCTGCATGCTCTACATCGTCGCGACCCCGATCGGCAATCTTGGTGACATCACGCGGCGCGCTGTCGAAGTGCTCGCATCCGCAGACGTGGTCGCTGCCGAGGATACGCGGCGCTGTCGTGCGCTCCTCAGCCATCTCGGCATCTCACGCTCTCTGCTCGCCTACCACGACCACAGCGACGAACGCCGCGAGTGCGAGTTGCTGACGGAGTTGCAGCGCGGGCGCAGCGTCGCGCTGGTGGCTGACGCGGGCACTCCGCTGATATCAGACCCCGGGTTCAGGCTGGTCAGATTGGCCAGACAGGCGGGCATGGATGTCGTGTGTATCCCCGGCCCTTGCGCGGCAATCGCGGCTCTCAGCATTGCGGGTCTCCCCTCTGATCGTTTTGTCTTCGAGGGTTTCCTTCCTGCGCGTGAGTCGGCACGCAGGTCACGCCTTGCCGAACTGGCGACCGAGCCGCGTACGCTGGTGTTCTACGAGTCACCGCGGCGTGTACTGGCTCTTTTCGAGGACCTGCAGTCCGTGTTCGGCGAGGAGCGGCAGGCAGCGCTGGCGCGTGAATTGACGAAGGTCCACGAGACAGTGCTTCACGGCAGCATCGCTCAGCTTCATGACCGCATAGCAAGCGATCCCGAACAGCAACTTGGCGAGATCGTGGTGCTGGTCCACGGCGCTCCCGAGGCTCCTGATCGAAGCACCGTCGATGGCGAAAGCCTGCTGAAGGCACTGCTGCCCAGACTGCCGCTCCGCGAAGCGGTGGACTGCGCAGCCGAGATCAGCGGCCTTCCCCGCAATGCCCTCTACCGGCAGGCGCTCGCGATGCGCGATACCGGTGAGTCCCGCTGATATACTCCGCCGGCAGAGTCGGCCGGGCAGTCGCTCCGTGCGCAAGTACGGGGAGGAAAGTCCGGGCTCCACAGGGCAGGGTGCCAGGTAACGCCTGGGGGGTGCGAGCCCACGGAAAGTGCAACAGAAAGCAAACCGCCTATGTCGGCTTCGGCCGGCAGGTAAGGGTGAAAGGGTGCGGTAAGAGCGCACCGCGCGGCTGGTAACAGGCGTGGCATGGCAAACCCCACCCGGAGCAAGACCAAATAGGAACCCATCGGTGCGGCCCGCACTGGGTTCGGGTAGGTCGCTCGAGGCGTCCGGTGACGGCCGTCCCAGATGAATGACTGTCCACGACAGAACCCGGCTTACAGGCCGACTCTGCAATTTTTCAGATCGTAAAAGAATAAAAGATCTCGAATTCGAGAATAAATATTCTAGATACTCACAACTTACTTTAAGTTGCTGGTGCAGCCATATGTTCTGGGTCGCCATGTGCTGATCCTGGATTCATGGCGGTCGCGCTTGATGTTCTATCCCATTGTTTTACAAAAGAAAAACCGCTTGCTCCGCGGCTTGACACCCTGTTTCCGCCATCCATATAGTGTCGAAAAGTGGGTCAAAGTGGATGAAAGTGGGCGAAAAGAGCCCCTTCATCCCATTTCCGGGGAAGCAAGCAGACGTGTTTCGTGGTGTTCACCATCTCAGCATCGACGCCAAAGGGCGTCTTGCGATGCCCGCGCGTCAGCGCGAGCGGCTGCAGTCGCTGTGCGACGGTGAACTGGTCGCGACCATCGATACCCAGAGTCGCTGCCTCCTGCTTTACCCCCTTCCGGTCTGGGAAGAGTTGCAAACCCAGATCCAGCAGTTACCCACGCTCGACCCCGTCGTTCGCCGTTTCCAGAGGTTGCTGATCGGTTACGCCAGCGACCTCGAGTGCGATGCCAGCGGCCGGATGCTGGTGCCGCCCGCGCTGCGTGACTACGCGCGCCTCGACAAGCGCGCCGTGCTGGTCGGGCAGGGCAACAAGATGGAGTTGTGGGACGAGGACACCTGGCTGGCAGAGCGCGACAAGTGGCTCGAGCTGGCGGCCGGGGATGGCGCAATGCCCGAGGAGATGCGGCGACTGGCGCTCTGAGCCCCGGTCGTCCAGTAGTGGGGCGATATGCACAAGCCGGTTTTGCTGCAGGAGGCCATGGAGTACCTCGTGACCGATCCCGTCGGGCGATATGTCGACGCCACCTTCGGACGCGGCGGCCACTCCGGTGAGCTGCTGTCACGGCTTGCCGCCGGTGCCAGTCTTCTGGCGATCGACCGTGACCCCGAAGCCATCGCCCACGGGAAATCCTGCTTCGCCGACGATCCGCGCGTCTGTTTCGAGCAGGCGCGCTTCGATGCCCTGTCCCGCATTCTGGCAGCGAAGGGCATGGTTGACGGTGTGCACGGTGTCCTGCTCGACCTCGGTGTTTCCTCGCCACAGCTTGACGACCCTGCGCGCGGATTCAGTTTTCTGCGTGATGGGCCGCTCGACATGCGCATGGATCCCTCGAGCGGCCAGAGTGCCGCCAGGTGGCTCGCTACGGCGCGGGAAGGCGATATCGAACAGGTTCTGCGCGAGTACGGCGAGGAGCGCTTCGCCCGCCGTATGGCCGCCGCGATCGTGCGCGAGCGCAAGCTGGCGCCCATCGACACAACAGCCCGCCTGTCGGCCATCGTTACGGAGGCGAATCCCGCATGGGAGCGCGACAAGCACCCCGCGACGAGGGCGTTCCAGGCCATCCGCATCTTCATCAACGCCGAACTCGAGGCTCTTGCATCGGTTCTGGAGCAGGCGGTCGACGCCCTCAAGCCCGGCGGGCGCCTCGTGGTCATCAGCTTCCATTCGCTTGAAGACCGCATGGTCAAGCGGTTCATCCGCGACAACGCGCGTGAACCCGGTATGCCCGGTCTCCCCGAGTCGATGCGCCCCCGGCTGCGTGCCATCGGACGCGCGATCCATGCGGGCGAGGCGGAACTGCGAGAGAACCCGCGTGCGCGCAGTGCCGTGATGCGTGTTGCCGAGCGGCTTCCTGCAGGGGGTGCGCGTCATGGCTGAGCGCAAGGCAGAAGCTGCCGCGCCCGTTCCCGCGACGCGCAGGCCCTGGATCACTGCCGTGCTTGCCCTGGCCGTGATCGCCTCCGCAATAGGTGTCATCTACACCGCACACCGCTCGAGGGAGCTCTTCCGCACGCTCGAGCAGGCGCGTCGCGAGGAGAACGACATACAGATCGAGTGGCGTCAGTTGCTGCTCGAGCGCAGCACGCTCTCGTCGCACGCGCGCGTGGAGCAGATCGCGGCCGAGCAGCTGCAGATGGCGCTCCCGGTGACAGAGATACCCGTCACGGTGGCCGAATGAAACAGCGCGAGACCTCCACCTTCCACGGCTGGCGCTTCCGGGCGCTCGCGCTGGCGCTGTGCGCTCTGGCGTTCCTGCTCGTCTGGCGACTCGTGTCCCTGCAACTGCTCGATACCGAGCGTGGCTACCGCTTCCTGCAGGACCAGGGTGACGCGAGGGCCCTGCGCGACGAGGAGATTCCCGCGCACCGGGGCATCATCAACGACCGCAATGGCGAACCGCTTGCCGTGAGCACGCCGTTGCAGACGCTCAGCGCCAATCCGCAGGAGCTCGTCGTCGCGGAGTCGCAATGGGCGCCGCTCGCCGCGGCTCTCGGCACCAGCCCCCAACTGCTGAAAGACCGGCTTTCGGCCAACGCCTCCCGGAAATTCGTATATCTGCGAAGACACATGAACCCGGCAGACGCGGACAGGGTCATGGATCTCCAGATCCCCGGCATCAGCAGCAAGCGCGAATACCAGCGCTTCTACCCCGCTGGCCCGGTGGCGGCGCACCTGGTCGGGCTGACCGACTTGGACGGCAAGGGGCAGGAGGGCGTGGAGGCCACCTACGAGGATTGGCTCGTCGGCGTCCCCGGACGCAAGCGGGTGATCAAGGACCGGTACAGCCATGTCATCCGTGACGTGCAGGAATTGGCGCCGGCGCGTCCGGGCCGCGAACTGGACCTCGGCATCGACCTCCGGATCCAGTACCTCGCGTACCGAGAGTTGAAGAAAGCGGTCGAAGCCATGAAGGCGGAATCCGGCAGCATCGTCCTGCTCGATGCCCGCACCGGCGAGGTGCTGGCGATGACCAATTATCCCTCCTACAACCCCAACAACCGCAGCACGGTCGTGGGAGAGCCGGTCCGCAACCGCGTGGTCACGGACATCACCGAGCCCGGCTCGACCGTAAAACCCTTCACCGTCCTGACAGGGCTGGAGAGCGGCAAGTACACCCCTGAAACCATGATCGATACGAGCCCCGGCTATATCCGTGTCGGGCGCAAGACCATCCGTGACCACCACAGCCTCGGCGTGATTCCCGTTACCACGGTCATCACGAAGTCGAGTCAGGTCGGCACCATCAAGATCGCCCTCTCGCTCGATCCCGAAACCATCCACCACAACTTCAGTTCGGCCGGCTTCGGGCAGCCGATCGGAGAGGGCCTGAAGGGCGAGGTCTCGGGCAAGTTCCCGTCGCCGCGTCGCTGGGATGACCTCACCCGTGCCACCTTTGCCTTCGGCTACGGGCTCTCCGTGACGCCGCTGCAACTCGCCCGCGCCTACCTCACCCTGGCAAACAGCGGGAAATCCCGACCGGTGAAACTGCTCAAGCTGACGGACGTGCCTCCCGCGACGCAGGTGTTTCCGGAGGAACACGTGAAGCAGGTTGTCGCGATGATGGAGACGGTCACGCAGACAGGCGGCACTGCTTCCAAGGGGGCGATCCGCGGCTATCGCGTTGCGGGCAAGACAGGCACCGTCCACCGCTCGGGCGGAAAGGAGGGCTACAAGGCCGACAGCTACCAGTCACTCTTTGCCGGCTTCGCGCCCGCGAGTGATCCGCGCATCGTCGGCGTGGTCGTCATTACCGACCCGCGCGGTGGCGTGTACTACGGCGGTGCGGTCTCGGCGCCGGTGTTCTCCTCCGTTGTGAGAGGTGCGCTGCGGCTTCTCAACGTGCCGCCGGACGACCTCCAGAAGATGCAGGTCGCGGTGCAATCCGCGCCAGGCGCCGGCACATGAACTCCATGAAGCTGCACCGTACCCTGGGCACACTTCTGGCCGTGCCGCCTGCCTATGCGGGGATTGCGATCGGCGGCCTCTGCTCCGACAGTCGCAGCGTGCAGCCTGGCGATGCCTTCATCGCGCTGCGCGGAGTCAGGCACGACGGGCTGGAGCACCTTGCCGAAGTGCATGCCCGCGGCGCGGTCGCCGTGTTGGTGGAAGCAGACCGGGAACTGCCCGGGAGCACGCCGCTTCCGCTTGTGCCGGTAGAGGGGCTCGCGGCGCGAGCGGGCGCTATCGCTGCAGCGTTTTACGCAGATCCCTCCACTTGTGTGGGCGTGATCGGGGTCACAGGTACCAACGGGAAGACGACGACCACGCAGCTGATCGCCCAGGCACTCGCGCATACGGGTACGCCCTGCGGTGTCATCGGGACCCTGGGTTCGGGCTTTCCCGGCCGGTTGTGCGAAACCAGCCACACGACTCCGGATGCCGTCACCCTGCAGCGTCTCCTGGCAGAGCTGCGCCGCGACGGCGCGCAGGCCGTCGCCATGGAAGTGTCCTCGCACGCTCTCGCGCAGGGGCGTATCGATGCACTGCACGTGGACACTGCGGTTTTCACCAACCTCACACACGACCACCTCGATTTCCACGGCAGCCTCGAGGCCTATGGCGCCGCAAAGGCACGATTGTTCAGTCATTCGGGCCTGCGCCACGCCGTGCTGAATCTGGATGATCCCTTCGGGCGGCGCATCCACGACGTGCTTCCGGCGGGTGTCGAACGTGTCGGGTTCACGCTCGGATCCGGCGCCGCCGACATCCGCGCCACCGAGGTGGAGTTCCGCAGCGACGGTATCCGCGCGCGCATCCTTGCGCGGGGGGAGACCGGCGAACTGCGCTTGCCGCTCATCGGCCGATTCAACCTCGAGAACGCCCTCGCGGTGATCGGCGCACTGCTGGTGCGTGGCCTTTCGCTCGAGCTCGTCCTTGCTGCGCTGCGCGAGGTGGTGCCCGTTCCCGGGCGCATGGAGCGCGTTGGTGATACGCCGCTCGTCATCGTCGATTACGCGCATACGCCGGACGCTCTCGAGCAGAGCCTGCGTGCCATCCGTTCCCACTGCCGCGGACGGTTGTGGTGCGTGTTCGGCTGTGGCGGCGATCGTGATCGCAGCAAACGTCCGCTGATGGGCCGTCTGGCGCGTGAACACGCCGACGAGGTCGTCGTGACCAGTGACAATCCGCGCAGCGAGGATCCGCTGGCGATCATTGCCGGGATCTGTGGCGGCATCCCGGATGCGGGCGTGATCCGTGAAGCCGACCGCCGCGCGGCCATCTTCCGCGCGGTCCGTGAGGCCGGGCCCGTCGACTGCGTGCTCATCGCGGGCAAGGGTCACGAGAACTACCAGGAAGCCCGGGGCATCCGCGCCCCCTTCAGTGATGCCGCCGTCGCACGCGAGGCGCTTGCCGCACGCAGGAGGGCGCCGTGATTCGCGCGCTGTCGCTCGGCGAGATCGCTCAGGCACTCGGCGTGATGTTGCCTGCCGGCGGGAGCGATCGCACGGTGGAGGGTGTTTGCACGGACTCGCGCACCGTGGCCCCCGGGGATCTGTTCGTGGCGCTGCGGGGCGAGCGTTTCGACGCGCATGACCATGTCGGTGAAGCGCAGTCACGCGGGGCCGCGGCGCTGGTCTGCTCGCGGCCCGTCAGCGCCTCGGTTCCGGTGTTGCTGGTCTCCGATACGGAACATGCGCTGGGGGCGATCGCCGCGCTGCACCGGAGCCTTTTCGCGGGCACGGTCGTCGCGCTCACGGGCAGCGCCGGCAAGACCACCACCAAGGAGATGATCGCTGCGATCCTTGCCACAGCAGGGCCCGTTCTTGCCACGCGTGGCAACCTGAACAACGAGATCGGCGTACCGCTCACCCTGTTCCGTCTCGAACGGCAGCACCGTTATGCCGTGATCGAAATGGGCGCGGGCAAGCCCGGTGACATTGGCTATCTCGCCGGGATCGCGAAACCGCAACTCGCGCTGCTCACCAATGCACTGCCCGCGCACCTGGAGCGCCTCGGGAGCCTTGAGGAAGTGGCACGCACCAAAGGTGCGATCTACGAGGCGCTTCCCGCTGATGGCACGGCGATACTCAATGCGGATGACGACTTCGCGGAGTACTGGACAGCGCTTGCCGCCCCGCGTCGCGTGCTGCGCTTCAGCGCCTCCGGCAAGTCCGATGCCGACATCAGGGCTCTCGGGGTCAGGCTGACGGAAGGCTGTGCACGCTTCCGTCTCGAACTGCCGGGCGATGCGGCTGATATCCGTCTCTCCCTGCCGGGCGTGCAGCAGGTTGCCAACACACTTGCGGCTGCCGCAGTGGCTCATGCGCTCGGCCTGCGCGCCGATGCCATCGCCTCGGCACTTGCAGATCTCGAGGCCCCGGCCGGTCGCATGCAACGCTGCACCGGTTCGGGCGGGGCGCAGATCCTCGATGACACCTACAACGCCAACCCCGGCTCGGTACGCGCAGCGATCGACACGCTCTCGGGTTTCCGGGGCCTTCGCGTGCTCGCACTCGGGAACATGGCCGAACTCGGCCCCCAGGCGGCCGAACTGCACGTGGCCATGGGGCGCTATGCGCAGGAGCGTGGCATCGACCGCTTGCTGGCGATCGGCCCGCATGCCGGCGACGTGGCGGAAGGCTTCGGCAGCGGTGCCGAAATCCACGCCTCGCGCGATGAACTCGCGCGCTCATTAGGCGCATGCGATGCGCCCGGCAACGTGATCCTCGTGAAGGGCTCGCGCTCAGCCGGAATGGAAGCGGTTGTCGCCGCACTTACCCGCACCCACCCGGGCGATGCCCGTACAGGAACGCACTGATGTTGCTGTGGCTAGCTGATTGGCTGAGCGGATGGGCGAGCGCCTTCGGGGTGTTCAAGTACCTCACGTTCCGCGGCATCCTGAGCGTGCTCACTTCGCTTGCCATCACATTGATGGTGGGCCCCACGATGATCCGCCTGCTGGTCGAGAACCAGATAGGGCAGGCCGTGCGCGACGACGGACCCAAATCGCACCTGAGCAAGGCCGGCACCCCCACCATGGGCGGTGCGCTGATTCTCGTCGGCATCATCACCAGCACGCTTCTGTGGGGTGATCTCTCTAACCGCTATGTATGGGTCGTGTTGCTGGTGACCGTGGCGTTCGGCGCCGTGGGATGGGTTGACGATTACCGGAAGGTGATCGAGAAGAATCCGCGTGGACTGCCGGCGCGCTGGAAATACTTCTGGCAATCGGTGGCCGGACTTGCTGCGGCGGTCTACCTCTACGCCGCATCGGTCACGCCGGCCGAGACGCAACTGATCGTGCCTTTCCTGAAAAACGTCGTCATTCCCCTGGGTGTGCTGTATGTGCCGCTCGCCTACTTCGTGATTGTGGGCTCCAGCAACGCAGTGAATCTCACCGATGGTCTCGATGGCCTTGCCATCATGCCGAGCGTGCTGGTGGGTGGCGCGCTCGCCGTTATCGCCTATCTGGCGGGGAACGCCGAATTCGCGCCCTACCTGCACATTCCCTATATCCCCGGGGCGGGCGAACTCGTGGTGTTCTGCGGTGCGTTGGCAGGTGCGGGGCTCGGCTTCCTGTGGTTCAACACCTATCCGGCCATGGTGTTCATGGGAGACGTCGGGGCGCTTGCGCTGGGCGCCGCACTGGGGGTCATTGCCGTCATCGTCCGGCACGAGATCGTGTTCTTCATCATGTGCGGCGTCTTCGTCATGGAGACGTTGTCCGTGGTGCTGCAGGTGGCCTCCTTCAAAACCACTGGCAAGCGCATTTTCCGCATGGCGCCCATTCACCACCACTTCGAGCTGAAAGGCTGGCCGGAACCGCGCGTGATCGTGCGCTTCTGGATCATCACGGTGGTGCTGGTGCTGTTCGGCCTCGCCACACTGAAGCTGCGCTGAGGAATGCACATGTCAGCGCCAGCCCACCACTCACGACCCGAGGACGCATCCTTGCGGCGTCTCGTCGTGGGTATGGGAAAGACGGGTTACTCGCTCGCCTGCTGGCTTGCGCGTCAGGGGCTCGCATTCGATGCCGTGGACAGCCGCGCGGAGCCGCCGTTCGCCGAGGCTTTCCGTCGTGACTTCCCCGGACACCGCCTGCAGCTGGGCGGTTTCGACGGCGATCTGCTGGAGCGCGCGACGGAGGTGCTGCTCAGCCCGGGCGTGGATCCTGCGGTACCGCAGATATCGGCCGCCGCTGCGCGTGGCGCACGGGTGTACGGCGACATCGAGCTCTTCTGGTGCGAAGCGAAGGCGCCGATCCTCGCCATCACCGGCACCAATGCCAAAAGCACGGTTACCACGCTGGTGGGGCTGATGGCCGCGACCTCAGGTGTTCGCAGCGGCTGTGGCGGCAACCTCGGCGTGCCCGCGCTCGAGTTGCTGGACCCCGATGCCGTGCTTTATGTGCTCGAGCTCTCGAGCTTCCAGCTCGATGTCGTGCTGGACTTCCGCGCCGACGTCGCCGCGATCCTCAACATCGCGCCAGACCACCTCGACCGCTATCCCGGCATGGACGCATACGCGGCCTCGAAGCAGCGCATTTTCCGCGGCTGCCGCGTCGCGGTGTTCAACCGTGCCGATCCGCTGACACGTCCTGCAACGCCTGTCGGCAGCCAGCTGAGTTTCGGGCTGGATGCGCCGGATGCGTCCGGCTATGGCGTAATCGTAGCTGGTGGTGAGGAGTGGCTCGCCCATGGTGATGTTCTGCTCATGCCCGCGCGGGAACTGGCGCTTCGCGGGCGTCACAACCTCGCCAATGCGCTTGCCGCACTCGCCATCGCCGAAGCCGGAGGCATACCGCGTGAGTCCTGCCTGGAAGTCCTGCGCAGCTACCGCGGCCTGCCGCACCGGTGCCAGCCGGTCGCCCGCGCTGGCGGCGTCGAGTTCATCGACGACTCCAAGGGCACCAACGTTGCCGCGGCCGTGGCCGCACTGCAGGGCCTGTCGCCCTTGTCGCCGGGTCGGGTCCTGCTGATCGCCGGCGGGATCGCCAAGGAGCATGACTTCAGTGCGCTGGCCACGGAACTCGCGCGTTGCACGCGTGTGCTCCTGCTGATCGGCCGCGATGCATCGTTGATCGCCGACGGCGTGGTCGGGGCCTGTCCGGTGGAGCACTGCGAAGACCTCGATGCAGCGGTGCAGCGCGCCGCGGCTCTCGCGCAGCCCGGCGACGTGGTGCTTCTGTCGCCTGCTTGCGCAAGCTTTGACATGTTCCGCAACTACGAGCACCGGGGCGAGGCCTTCGCGGCCGCGGTCCGGGCGCTCCCCGGCGCGGAGGCCTTCTGAAATGCAGGCCATGCGTCGCGATGCGCTCACCCCCTCGCCCTGGCTTGCGCACGACCAGGTGCTGCTCGGGCTTGTGCTCGTGCTCACTGCCGCGGGCATCGTGATGATGGGCTCCGCGTCGATGGATTTCGCGGCCGAAACCAAAGAGGGCAATGCCTTCTATTTCCTGACGTTCCACACGGCCTACGTGGCACTGGGGCTGCTGGTGATGTGGTGTATGACACGCGTTCCGCTCGCCATGTGGAACCGTGCAGGACCGGCACTCCTTGTCGCAGGTCTGCTGCTCCTGGTGCTGGTGCTGATCCCGGGAATCGGACGTGTCCGCAATGGCGCTACCCGCTGGATGGGCATCGGGCCGCTGAATCTGCAGCCTTCGGAGGTCATGAAATTCTGTTTCGTGATTTTCTTCGCAGGCCACATACAGCGCCATTCGCGGGAGATCGCCGAAAAGCTTGGTGGCTTGATCGTGCCCGCCGGCGTGTTGCTGCTGATCGCGGTGCTGCTGCTGTCCGAACCCGACTTCGGTGCCACCGTCGTGATTGCGGGCACCGCGGTGGTGATGCTCTTCATCGCCGGCGCGCATCTGTTTCCCTTCGTGATCCTGCTGGGTCTCGCGGTGGGTGCCGGCGCGTTACTGGCGATCTTCTCGCCCTATCGCATGGCGCGCCTCGTCACCTACCTCGACCCTTGGCAGGAGCAGTTCGGTGGCGGCTATCAGCTGGTACAGGCGCTGATCGCTTTCGGGCGAGGGCAGGTGATGGGCGTGGGCCTTGGCAACAGCGTGCAGAAGCTGTTCTACCTGCCCGAGGCCCACACCGATTTCGTGTTCGCCATCATCGCCGAGGAACTCGGGCTGATCGGTTGCGTGATGTTCATCGCGCTGTTCAGCGCGCTGGTCGGGCGGATCCTCTGGATCGCGCGTGCCGCAGCGGCGCGCCAGCAGGTGTTCGCTGCACAGGTCTGCCTTGGTGTCGCGCTGGTGGTGGCCGGGCAGGTGTTCATCAACATCGGCGTGAATGCCGGGCTGCTTCCCACCAAGGGACTCACGCTGCCGTTTCTCAGCTACGGCGGCAGCAGCCTGGTGATGCTTTTCGCGATGATGGGCCTGGTGTTGCGCGCCGAATCGGAGGTGCGTAGCGGCACCACCGCACTCGCCGCCCCCTGGCAGGGCTGGAGGGTGCGCAATGCCTGATACCCGCAGACTTGTTCTCATCACCGGTGGCGGCACGGGTGGCCATGTGTTCCCGGGCATCGCCGCTGCGGCAGCGCTGCGTGCCGGCGGTGCCGAGGTCCACTGGCTTGGCACGCGCGCAGGCATGGAGTCGCGGCTGGTGCCCGCCGCAGGAATTCCCGTCTCATACCTGCGCGTGCGCGGCGTCCGCGGCAAGCAGGTGCTGCAGAAACTGTTCGCGCCCTTGCTCCTCGTGGCAGCCATCCTGCAAGCGGCAGCCGTCATCCGGCGGCTTCGCCCCTCCTGCGTGCTGGGAACCGGCGGCTTCGTCGCCGGCCCGGGCGGGCTTGCGGCACGCCTGCTCGGCGTGCCGCTGGTGGTGCACGAGCAGAACGCTGTGGCAGGCACCACCAACCGGCTGCTGGCCCGCGTTGCAGGCGCGATCCTTCTCGGGCTGCCCGGGCCTTTCGCCGGAAATCCGCTTGCGCGCTTCGTCGGCAACCCGGTGCGTGCCGCGATTGCCGCGCTGCCTGCGCCTGCCGAGCGCTTTGCCGGACGCACGAGCCGCAGACTGCGTCTGCTCGTGCTCGGCGGCAGTCAGGGTGCCCGCGTGCTGAACGAGGTTCTCCCCGAGGCGCTCGGGCTGATCGGCACGGACACCCGCCCCGATGTGATCCATCAGTGCGGTGCTGCAGCGCAGGCCGAGTGCGCAGACCGCTACGCCGCGCAGGGTGTGGAGGCCCGCGTCGAGAGTTTCATCGCCGATATGGGCGCGGCCTATGCGTGGGCGGACCTGGTCGTCTGTCGCGCGGGCGCGCTCACGGTGAGCGAACTGGCGGCAGCGGGGCTGGCGTCGGTCCTGGTGCCTTTGCCCGGCGCGATCGACGATCACCAGAACGCCAACGCCCGCTGGCTGGAGGAGGCCGGTGCAGCGCTGCGCTGCCAGCAACCGGCATTCACACCCGGGTGGCTTGCCGCCACGCTGCAGCGGCTCGCTCAAACCCCCGCGGTTCTGCTCGACATGGCGGTGCGCGCGCGAGCGCTCGGTCGCCCCTCTGCCGCCGACGATGTGGCGCGTACCTGTCTGGAGATGGCGCGATGAACCCGCGGGCTCCCGGTGTTCCAGGCATGCGCCGTATCGCGCGCATCCATTTCGTCGGCATCGGCGGTGCGGGCATGTGCGGCATCGCCGAGGTGCTCTGCAACCAGGGCTACCGCGTGTCGGGTTCCGATGCCAGCAACTCCCCTACGCTTGCACGTCTGCGTGATGCCGGCGTCGAGGTGTACGTGGGGCATGCCGCTGCGCAGGTCGAGGGCGCGGACGTGGTGGTCGGTTCCAGCGCCGTGCACGAGGACAACGTCGAAATCGCCGCCGCGCGCGCGCACCGCATCCCGGTTGTGCCGCGCGCGGAGATGCTCGCCGAACTCATGCGTTACCGCCACGGCATCGCGGTGGCAGGCACGCACGGGAAGACCACGACCACCAGCATCATCGCGTCGATCTTCGCCGAAGCCGGCCTCGACCCCACCTTCGTGATCGGCGGCCGCCTGAACAGCGCGCAGGCCAACGCCCGCCTCGGCGTGAGCCGTTATCTGATCGCCGAAGCAGACGAGAGCGATGCCTCTTTCCTGCACCTGCAGCCCATGGTCGCGGTGGTCACCAACATCGACGCCGACCACATGGGTACCTATGGCGGGGATTTCGAGCGTCTGAAACGCACCTTCCTCGAATTCCTCCACAACCTGCCGTTCTACGGCCCCTGTGTGCTGTGCGTCGATGACGCGGCGGTGGCCTCGATCATTCCGCAGGTGACCCGACAGGTGCTCACCTACGGCCGTTCTCCCGACGCTGACTTCCGTCTGCGTGATTTCCGTCAGGACGGTGCGCGCTCGCACTTCCGCGTAGAACGCCCGGGTGGCAAGGCCGCGCTCGATCTTTGCCTCGCTCTGCCCGGCGCGCACTACGCGCTGAACGCCACGGCCGCTGTTGCCGTGGCCACGGATGAAGACATCCCGGACGAGGCCATCGTCCGCGGCGTCGCGGCCTTCCAGGGCGTGGGGCGACGTTTCGAGATACACGGTGAATTGCCACTGCCGGGCGGTGGCACGGTTCTGATGGTCGATGACTACGGTCATCACCCCACCGAGGTGGCGGCAAACCTTGCCGCGGTGCGCGGTGGCTGGCCGGATCGCAGGCTGGTGATGGTTTACCAGCCACACCGCTACACCCGCACACAGGAGTTGTACGAGGACTTCGCCCGCGTGCTCTCGCAGGTCGATGCGCTGGTGCTGCTGGAAGTTTATGCGGCGGGAGAGGAGCCCATTCCCGGCGCGGATTCCCGCAGCCTCTGCCGCAGCATCCGCCAGCGCGGACGCCTTGATCCCGTGTTTGTGTCCGATCCGGCGGGCGTGGCCGAGGTGCTGCCCGGCCTGCTGCGTCCGGGTGATTTCCTGTTGGTGCAGGGCGCCGGCAGCGTCGGCCGCGTGGTGAGCGCGATGCTCGATTGGTCCCGCGCCCACGGAGGTTGTGAATGAGGCAGTACGAACTCGACGCCGCGCGCATCCGCGGCCCGGTGGCGGTGCTGCTGGGCGGGCTCTCGGCCGAGCGCGAGGTCTCGCTCGACAGCGGCGGCGCCGTGCATGCGGCACTGGTGCAGCGCCTGCCCGGCGTTCTCGCCATCGATGCGCAGGCCGACGTGCTGCCACGCCTGATCGCGGCGGGCGTGCGCCATGCGTTCATCGCGTTGCATGGCGGCATCGGCGAAGACGGCACCCTGCAGGGCGCGCTGTCCACGCTCGGCATCAGCCACACCGGCAGCGGCGTGCTCGCCTGCGCCCTCGCAATGGACAAGCTCCGTTGCAAGCGCTTCTGGCAGGCGGAGGGGATTCCGACGCCTGCGTTCGATGTCGCGGTGCCCGGCAGCGTGTCGTGGGATGCGCTGACTGCACGGCTCGGTGCCGCCATGATCGTGAAGCCAGCGAGCGAAGGCTCGAGCATCGGTGTCACCCCGGTCGACGATGCCGGGGGGCTCGTGCGTGCGGTCGATCTGGCAGCGCGATACGACGCCTGCGTGCTGGTGGAGCAGCGGATCATCGGCCCGGAGTACACCGTGGCGGTCGTAGACGGCGAGGTGCTGCCCTCGATAAGGCTGGAAACCCCGCGCACCTTCTACGACTACGAAGCGAAATACCGCGCCGATTCCACGCGCTATCTCTGCCCCTCAGGGCTTGACGCCGCGGCGGAAGAGGAAATCCGCGCGCTGTCCTTGCGCGCCTTCGAGAGTCTCGGTTGCCGCGGCTGGGGCCGTGTGGACCTGATGCGCGACGCAGGCACCGGACAGTTCTTCGTGCTGGAGGTGAACACCTCGCCGGGTATGACCAGCCACAGCCTGGTGCCGATGGCGGCAGCTGCGGTGGGCATGGATTTCCAGAACCTGGTGGTGCGCATCCTCAATGCCAGCCTGCGGGAGGATGCGGCGTGAACGCCCCTCTTCACCTGCGTGCTCCTGCGGCCCCGGCGCGTGCGCGCCGTGGCGCATCGCGCGCGGGTGAGACGGCTGCACGCGGATTCCCGGGCCAGCGCTGGCTGGTGCCGGGCCTGTTCGTCGTGCTGCTGGCCGCCGTGGGCGAGATGGGTTTCACGGCGTTCCGCGAAGTGGCGAACGTCCCGATCCGTCATGTCAGCGTCAATGGTGATTTCCGTTTCATCGACCGCTCCCGGATCGAGGAGAGCATGCTGCCGCATCTGGGCACCGGCTACTTCATGGTCGACCTTGCCCAGATCCGCAACGAACTCCAGCGGCTTCCGCTGGTGCACGAGGTCACCGTGCGCCGCGCCTGGCCCGACCGCTTGCTGGTGTACATAACGGAGCAGGTCCCCGTGCTGCGCTTCGGCGAGGACGCGTACCTGAACCCCTATGCCGAGGTATTCCGCCCGGATGCGCCGCTTCCCGGACTTGCCTTGCCGCTGGTCTACGGGCCGCCCGGCAGCGAGAAGGAACTGCTGTCCGACTTCGACCGGTTCACCGAGATCCTCGAGCCCACGGGCCTGCGCATCGCCGCGCTGGTGCGCGATGGCAAGCATGCCGCGCGCATCACGCTGTCGAACGGACTCGAAGTGCTGCTGGGGCGCCGCGGCGTGGAACGCAAGCTGGGACTGCTTTCGCGGCTCCTGCAGGCCGAGTGGGCGTCCGAGCGCGAGCGCATGGCACGCATCGACATGAGATACAGCAACGGCGTGGCCGTGGCCTTGCGTGGCGCAGCGCCCGCAGCCGCGCCCGCGCCTGCGGCGCAGGCAACGCCCGCCGCCGTCCCGGCAGAGAGGTAAGGCAATGGCAGGCATGACTGGCGGAAAACTCATCGTCGGACTCGACATCGGCACATCCAAGGTGGTGGCGATCGTGGGCGAGGCCGGTGCTGACGGAGAATTGAAGGTGGTGGGGCTGGGCTCCCATCCTTCGCGCGGGCTGAAGAAAGGCATGGTCGTGGACATCGAGTCCACGGTCCAGTCCATACAGCGCGCGGTGGAAGAGGCCGAGCGCATGGCGGGCTGCCAGGTGCACTCGGTCTACGCCGGCATTGCCGGCAGCCACATCCGCAGCCTCAATTCCCACGGCATCGTCGCGATCCGTGACCGCGAGGTCTTCCAGCATGATCTCGAGCGCGTGATCGATGCGGCGCGCGCCGTGGCCATTCCGGCCGACCAGAAGATCCTGCACATCCTGCCGCAGGAATACGTCATCGACAGCCAGGAGGGCATCAAGGAGCCGCTCGGGATGTCGGGCGTGCGCCTCGAGGCGAAAGTGCATCTCGTCACGTGCGCGGTGAACGCGGCGCAGAACATCGAGAAGTGCATCCGCCGCTGCGGCCTCGACGTGGACGACATCATCCTCGAGCAACTCGCCTCGAGCTATTCCGTACTCACCGACGACGAGCGGGAACTCGGCGTGTGCATCGTCGATATCGGCGGCGGCACCACCGACATCGCCATCTTCACCGAGGGCGCGATCCGCCACACGGGCGTGATCCCCATCGCGGGCGACCAGGTCACCAACGACATCGCCATGGCGCTGCGCACGCCCACGCAGTACGCCGAGGAAATCAAGATCAAGTACGCCTGCGCGCTCGCGCAGCTCGCCGGCGCGGACCAGACCATCCGCGTGCCCGGTGTGGGCGAGAGGAGCTCGCGCGAGCTCTCGCGCCAGGCGCTCGCCGAGGTCGTGGAGCCGCGCTACGACGAGCTCTTCACGCTGGTGCAGGCCGAGATCCGCAGGAGCGGCTTCGAGGAATCGCTGGGCGCGGGGATCGTGCTCACAGGCGGCACCTCGCGGATGGAAGGCGCCGTCGAGCTCGCCGAGGAGATCTTCCACATGCCCGTGCGCCTCGGCGTGCCGGCGGGCGTGCAGGGGATGCTCGACATCGTCAGGAACCCGATTTATGCGACGGCCGTTGGCCTGCTGCTCTTCGGACAGAAGCAGCAGGGCGCCGGCATCGAGAGAGACAGCAGCAGCCGTGGGCTGCTCAGGAAGTTGAAGCAGTGGATGCAGGGAAATCTCTGAGTTTCGTTTTCGTCAATCACACCTCCAAAGGGGAAGCCAGCATGTTCGAACTCGTGGACAACGTACCGCAGAGCGCAGTGATCAAGGTGGTCGGAGTGGGCGGTGGCGGCGGCAACGCCGTGCGCCGCATGATCGACGCCGGGGTCGACGGCGTCGATTTCATCTGCGCCAACACCGACGCACAGGCACTGTCCGACATCCCGTCGCGCACCGTGCTGCAGCTCGGTGCGGGCATCACCAAGGGGCTCGGCGCCGGCGCCAATCCCGAGATCGGCCGTCAGGCCGCGCTCGAGGACAAGGCACGCATCGCCGAGGTGCTCAAGGGTGCCGACATGGTGTTCATCACCGCCGGCATGGGCGGTGGCACCGGCACGGGCGCCGCACCCGTGGTGGCCGAGGTCGCGCGTGAGCTCGGCATCCTCACCGTTGCCGTGGTGACCCGGCCCTTCCGCTTCGAGGGCAAGAAACGCTCGGCGGTAGCCGATGACGGCCTCGGCGAACTCCAGCAGCATGTCGACTCGCTGATCACGATCCCCAACGAGAAGCTGCTCGCCGTGCTCGGCAAGAACACCAGCCTGCTCGAGGCCTTCAAGGCCGCCAACGACGTGCTGCTCGGCGCGGTGCAGGGCATCGCGGATCTCATCATCCGTCCCGGTACCATCAACGTGGACTTCGCCGACGTGCGCACCGTGATGTCGGAGATGGGGATGGCGATGATGGGCACCGGCAGCGCTCGCGGCGAGAACCGCGCCCGCGAGGCCGCCGAGGCCGCGATCCGCAGCCCGCTGCTCGAAGACATCAACCTGCAGGGCGCGCGCGGCATCCTGGTCAACATCACCGCCGGCCCCGATCTCTCGCTCGGCGAGTTCTCGGAAGTGGGCGACACCGTGCACGAGTTCGCGGCCGACAACGCAACGGTCGTGATCGGCACGGCGATCGACCCGGACATGGGCGACGAGATCAAGGTGACCGTGGTGGCGACCGGCCTCGGCGAGTTGCGCCGTGAAGCGGCCGTACCCACGCTGGTGCGCAACGCCACGCTTGCGAGCGCGCAGCCGAACTACAAGGACTTCGACTCACCCGCGATCCGCCGCGCCACGACCGCGCCGCGCCGTGATGTCCCCGTGCCGCCGCGTGCCGCGCAGATGGCCGTGGGCGCGGAGCCGATGTACGAGGACTCGCAGTTCGACATTCCGGCCTTCCTGCGCCGGCAGGCCGACTGAGCCGCGCCTCGGGATCCGGTCCCGGCCGGCCTCGCGGGTTTTGCCCCGCGCGGGCCGGCCCGGCCTCAGAGTCCCAGTTCGGAAAGCCCCGGGTGCCCCTCCGGGCGAGGCCCCGACGGCCAGTGGAAAAGCCGCTCCGTGGCCATGATGCCGAGATCGTTGATGCTGGCGATCCGCAGTCGCATGAAGCCCTGCGCATCGAACTCCCAGTTCTCGTTGCCGTAGGAGCGGAACCAGTTCCCCTCCGCGTCATGCCACTCGTAGGCGAAGCGGACCGCGATGCGGCTGTCGCGGAATGCCCACAGCTCCTTTATGAGGCGGTAGTCCTGCTCCCGCGCCCATTTGCGGTGCAGGAACCCGATGATCTCCTCCCGTCCCGACAGGAACTCCGCGCGGTTGCGCCAGCGGCTGTCGGGGCTGTAGGCCAGCGCCACGCTCTCGGGCTCGCGGCGGTTCCAGGCGTCTTCGGCGGCGCGTACCTTGCGCAGGGCGCCTGTTTCGTCGAACGGCGGCAAGGGCGGACGGGGTTGCTCGTGTGTGCCCATGGGCGTGCTCGGCAGGAAGGGATGAGGGGCAATCAGGCATCCTGACCCCGCCTCCTGCAAGCTTTCGATACGGGTTGGCACTTACGGAAGCCCTGTGGCATAGTCCGGCCCATCCTTTGCTTTAGCCCATCCGTCCAACGGAAACCTGTCGGCAAAAAACACGACATGCGCATCATCGTCCTCGGCGACAAGCCAGACACCACCCGGAGCGTGGCACTGCCACGCGCCGTGCTGTGGCTTGTGCCTGTGGTGCTTGTGAGCTGCCTCCTGCTTGCCGCGATCGCCGGTTACCGGATCGCGCTCGCACAGGCCGGCAAGCTGCCATCAGACCTGGTCAGCGCCTGGAGCGGGGAGCTCGAGTCGCTGGATGCCAAGGCCTCCGAACTCAAAGAAAGCAGCGCACGCGAAGGCCGCGCCTACGCCTCCCGCCTCGCGGCCCTGCAGGCCCGTCTCCTGCGCATGGAAGCCGTGGGGCAGCGTCTTGCCTCGGCGGCCAAACTCGATGGCGGAGAGTTCGATTTCGACCAGGAGCCTGCCTTCGGCGGCCCCTACACCTCGGAGAGCGCCGGAGAGAGCGCTCCCACGGAATTCAGCCTGGCGCTCGATCGCCTCGCCACCCAGATCGAGAACCGCGAGACCCAACTCCAGGTAATGGAGCGCCTGCTGGTCAATCGCGAACTCGCGCTTGACGTGGCGGTGGACGGCTGGCCGGTGGCAAGCGGCTATGTGTCGTCTGTCTTCGGGCGCCGCACCGATCCCTTCTCGGGACGGCAGGCCTTCCACAAAGGGCTCGACTTCACCGCGCGCCCGGGAACCCCCGTCATGGCAGTGGCCTCCGGTGTGGTCACGTGGGCAGGCTGGGACAAGGACTACGGCAAGCTGATCGAGGTCCGCCACAGCGATGGCTACCGCAGCCGTTACGCCCACAACAGCGAGATCCTGGTGAAGCCCGGAGAGGTCGTGATGAAGGGGCAGAAGATCGCCAAGGTCGGCGCCACGGGCCGCGCGAGCGGCACGCACCTGCACCTCGAGGTCCTCGCCAACGGCCAACTCGTCGATCCGAGGCAGTACATCGGCACCCGCCGCGCGGTGCGCTGAGCCGCGCTGTCGGTCTGCATTTCTGCCCGCCCGTCCCGGAATCCCCGGGTTATAATCCTGCCGCGTTGCCCCTTCCGGGGCCTCCCTGACTCCCACATCCCGGCCTGTTGGTCGCGCTGGAACTCCTCAGCCCATGGTTCTTTCGCTCCTACGCAAACTGATCGGTACCAAGAACGATCGCGAACTCAAGCGCATGGGCCGCACCGTGGCCACCATCAATGCGCTCGAGCCGCGCTTCCAGGCGATGAGCGACGAGGAACTGCGGGCCCAAACGCCCCGTTTCCGCGAGCGCCTCGCCGCCGGCGAGACGCTTGACCAGCTGCTGCCGGAGGCCTTCGCGGCAGTGCGCGAGGCCTCCCGGCGCACCTTGGGTTTGCGGCACTTCGACATGCAGATGGTCGGCGGCATGACGCTCCACGAGGGGCGCATCGCCGAGATGCGCACCGGCGAGGGCAAGACCCTCGTCGCGACCCTGCCCGTGTACCTCAATGCACTCACGGGCGATGGCGTCCACGTCGTGACGGTCAACGACTATCTCGCCCGGCGCGACGCGCAGTGGATGAGCCCCGTCTACGCGTTCCTCGGCATGAGCGTGGGCGTGATCCTTCCGCAGCAGGATCAGGAGTCCAAGCGCCAGGGCTACGCCGCCGACATCACCTACGGCACCAACAACGAGTACGGCTTCGACTACCTCCGCGACAACATGGTTTTCAGCCTCGATGACAAGATGCAGCGCAAGCTCGCCTTCGCCATCGTCGACGAGGTCGACTCCATCCTGATCGACGAGGCGCGCACCCCGCTCATCATCTCGGGCGCTGCCGAAGACAGTTCGCGGCTCTACAAGCACATCAACACTCTTGTGCCGCGCATGCGCAAAGCGCCGCCGCTGCCGGAGGGCGATACCGAATCCGTGCCTGATGGCCACTTCCTGGTCGATGAAAAGCTCCGTCAGATCGAACTCACCGAAGAAGGCCACCTGTTCATCGAGCAGTGCCTGATCTCCGAGGGCCTGCTGCCCGAGGGAGAGAGCCTCTACCACGCGATGAACCTGGGGCTCCTGCACCACGTGAACACGGCTCTGCGTGCGCACCACCTCTATGCGCGGGACGTGGAGTACATCGTGCAGGGCGGGCAGGTGGTGCTGATCGACGAGCACACCGGGCGCACCATGCAGGGCCGGCGCCTCTCCGAGGGCCTGCACCAGGCCATCGAGGCAAAAGAGGGAGTGAAGATCCAGGCCGAGAGCCAGACGCTGGCCTCCACCACCTTCCAGAACTATTTCCGGCTCTACGGCAAGCTCGCGGGCATGACCGGCACCGCCGACACCGAAGCCTTCGAATTCCGGCAGATCTACGGTCTGGACGTGGTGGTGATTCCCACCAACCGTCCCGCCATCCGCAAGGACCTGAACGATCTGGTCTACCTCAGCAAGGAAGAGAAGTTCGAAGCTGTCGTCGCCGACATCCGCGAGTGCACCGCCAAAGGTGTGCCCGTGCTGGTGGGCACCGCCTCCATCGAGACATCGGAGGAGCTCTCGGGCTTCCTGAAGAAGAACGGCATTCCCCACGAGGTACTGAACGCCAAGTATCACGAGCGCGAGGCCGAGATCATCGCGCAGGCCGGCCGCCCCTCGGCCATCACCATCGCCACCAACATGGCTGGCCGCGGTACCGACATCGTGCTGGGCGGCAACGTGGAGGCCGAGATCGCGCGCCTCGAGAACCCGGACCCCGCCGTGGTCGAGCGCATGCGTGCCGAGTGGCGCGAGCGTCACGCGAAGGTGCTCGCCGCCGGTGGCCTGCACATCATCGGCACCGAGCGCCACGAATCACGCCGTATCGACAACCAGCTTCGCGGCCGCTCCGGCCGTCAGGGCGATCCGGGTCTTTCGCGCTTCTACCTGTCGCTCGAAGACAACCTGATGCGCATCTTCGCCTCGGAGCGGGTGAAGGGCTTCATGCAGGCGCTCGGCATGCAGCGGGGCGAGGCCATCGAGCACCGCATGGTCACCAATGCCATCGAGAAAGCACAGCGCAAGGTCGAGGGTCGCAACTTCGACATCCGCAAGCAGTTGCTCGAGTACGACGATGTGGCGAACGACCAGCGCCGCGTCATCTACCAGCAGCGCAACGATCTGCTCGCTGGCACCGACGACGTGAGCGAGACCATCACCCGCATCCGCGCTGACGTGGTGAACGGCGTGATCGATGAGTTCATTCCGCCGCAAACCCTCGAAGAGCAGTGGAACGTTCCCGGCCTCGAACAGCATCTGCAGGCCGAGTTCGGCGTGGTACTGCCCATCGCCCACTGGCTCGAGACCGAGTCGGGGCTGGAGGAAAACCATGTCCGCGAGCGCGTGGTCGCCGCCATCGCCGAGGAGTACACGCGGCGCATGACTCCGCTCGGCGCCGAGATGCACAAGCTCGAGCGTCACATCATGCTGCAGGTGCTCGACACCCTCTGGAAGGAACACCTGCAGGCCATGGATGCGCTGCGCCAGGGCATCCACCTGCGCGCGTACGCCAACCGCAACCCCAAGCAGGAGTACAAGCGCGAGGCCTTCAACCTCTTCGAGAAACTGCTGAACAACATCAAGTACGAGGTCACGCGTTTCCTGTCGAAGGTGCAGATCCGTACCGAGCAGGAGGTCGAGGATTTCGAACGCGCCCAGCGCGAGGCGCAGGAGCGCGAGCAGGCCAAGGCGAAGTTCACCCACGCAGAGGCGAGCGCGCTGGCGGCCGATCCGTCCGAAGAAACCCCGCCGCCGCAGCCCGAACCCGTGGCCACCTTCGTGCGGGAAACGCGCAAAGTGGGCCGCAACGAGCCCTGCCCCTGCGGATCGGGCAAGAAGTACAAGCAGTGCCATGGCCTCGTGGCCGGCGCCGACTGAGCTTTCCCCGGAGGACGCATCATGGCCGTTGGGGCCCCCTCGCATTTTCCGCTGGAGCCCGTCGCGGGTGTGCGTCTGGGCACGGCGCGTGCCAGCATCCGCAAGCCCGGGCGACGCGACCTCGTGGTACTCGAACTCGCGCCCGGCACGCGTGCGGCGGGCAGCTTCACGCGCAACGCCTTTTGTGCCGCCCCGGTCACGGTGGCGAAGGAACACCTCGCCGCGGTTGCCGGCGAACCACGCCTTCTGCTCGTGAACACGGGCAATGCCAACGCCGGTACCGGTGAGCAGGGCATGCGCGCGGCGCAGGAGTCCTGTGCTGCGCTGGCGCAACTCGCAGGCGTTCCCGCGCAGGCCGTGCTGCCGTTTTCCACCGGCGTGATCGGCGAACAACTCCCCGTGGAGAGGCTGGTTGCAGGCCTGCCCGATGCGCTCGCCGCGCTCGATGAGAACGGCTGGGACATCGCAGCCGAAGGCATCATGACCACCGACACCCGCCCCAAGGGCGCGAGCCGGCGCATCGTGCTCGACGGCGTGCCGGTCACGCTCTCCGGTATCGCCAAGGGCGCGGGCATGATCAAGCCCGACATGGCGACCATGCTCTGCTTCGTTGCCACCGATGCGCGGATCGCGCAGCCCTTGCTCGAGGCCGCCCTCGCGCGCGCAGTGGATGCCAGTTTCAACGCCATCACGGTGGACGGTGATACCTCCACCAACGATGCCTGCATCCTGGCTGCTACCGGCATGGCGGCGCATGTCGAACTGCTCGATCCGGCAGACCCGCGGCTCGCCGTGTTCGAGGAGGCGCTCGGTGCGCTCTTCATCGAACTGGCGCAGGCCGTGATCCGCGATGCCGAGGGCGCCACCAAGTTCGTGGCGGTCGAGGTGAGCGGCGGCCTCAGCCGCGAGGAATGCCGGCGAGTGGCTTACGCCGTGGCGGAATCGCCGTTGGTGAAGACTGCCCTGTTCGCGAGCGATCCCAACTGGGGACGCATACTTGCGGCGGTGGGCCGCGCGGGCGTGGCTGATCTCGACGTCTCGCGCGTGGAGGTGTCCATCAGCGGTGTGCGCATCGCCAGCCGCGGCGCGCGCGATCCCGCCTACACCGAGGAAGCGGGCCAGCGTGTGATGTCCGCCGAGGACATCACGATTTCCGTCGCGCTTGGCCGGGGCGATGTAGCCGCCACCGTCTGGACATCCGACCTCTCGCACGACTACGTGCGCATCAACGCGGAGTACCGCAGCTGAGCACGCAGGCTCTGCCCGCCACGCTGCGTGTCGCCGTGGGCGTGATCCTGAACGCGGGCGGCGAGGTGCTGGTGAGCCGCCGGCACGCGCACCTGCACCAGGGTGGGCTTTGGGAGTTTCCCGGCGGCAAGATCCATGCGGGCGAGACCGTGCAGGAGGCTTTGCGTCGCGAGCTCGAGGAAGAACTCGCGATCGTCGTGACGGACGCCGCGCCTCTCATCGACATCGAGCACAGCTACCCGGATCGCCGTGTGCGGCTCGAGGTCTGGACGGTCAGCGGATACACGGGCGAACCCGCGCATCAGGACGGCCAACCGATCGGTTGGCTCCGGCCGGAGGCGATGAACCCTGGGTGTTTTCCGGCGGCGAATCTGCCGATCATCCATGCCCTGCTGAAAGTGGTTTAGGTTCGCGGGCATGGCCGCAGCCGTGGCAACCCGCGCCCCGTGGCCTTAACCTTCGCACTCCGCGCCGCGCGGCAGTGCCGCTTGCGCCCCTGACCACCGTCGTATCCCCCAGGAGACCGCAGTCCATGTCCTCCAACCGCCGCTCGAAGAACATCACCGAGGGCGTCGCACGCGCGCCCAACCGTTCCATGTACTACGCCATGGGCTACACCGAAGGCGATTTCGGCAAGCCGATGATCGGCGTGGCGAATGCCCACTCCACCATCACGCCCTGCAACTCCGGCCTGCAACGCCTGGCCGACGCCGCCGTCGATGCACTCAAGGAAGCCGGCGCCAACCCGCAGGTGTTTGGCACGCCCACCATCAGTGACGGCATGGCGATGGGCACCGAGGGCATGAAGTACAGCCTTGTCTCGCGCGAGGTGATCGCCGACTGCGTCGAGACCTGTGTGGGCGGGCAGTGGATGGACGGCGTGCTCGTGATCGGTGGCTGCGACAAGAACATGCCGGGCGGCATGATGGGCATGCTCCGCGCCAACGTGCCCTCGATCTACGTGTACGGCGGCACCATCCTGCCCGGTCGCTACAAGGGCGAGGACCTCAACATCGTCAGCGTCTTCGAGGCCGTGGGCCAGTTCAGCGCCGGCAAGATGAGCGAGGAAGATTTCTGCGAGATCGAGCGCCGCGCGATTCCGGGCAGCGGTTCCTGCGGCGGGATGTACACCGCCAACACCATGAGCTCGGCCTTCGAGGCGCTCGGCATGAGCCTGCCGTACTCCAGCACCGAGGCCAACGTGCACGACGAGAAAGTCGCGAGCACCGCGCGCGCTGCGAAGGTACTGGTCGAGGCCGTGGCGCGTGATCTCAAGCCCCGCGACATCGTCACGCGCGAGAGTATCGAGAACGCCGTGGCCGTGATCATGGCGACCGGTGGATCCACCAATGCCGTGCTGCACTTCCTCGCCATCGCGCACGCGGCAGAGGTGGAGTGGAGCATCGACGATTTCGAGCGCGTGCGTCGCAAGGTGCCCGTGCTCTGCGATCTCAAGCCGAGCGGCCGCTACCTCGCCGTCGACCTCCACCGCGCGGGTGGCGTTCCGGCAGTGATGAAAGAACTGCTGGGAGCGGGCCTGCTGCACGGTGACTGCATGACGATCACCGGCAAAACGGTCGCCGAGAACCTTGCGGAGATAGCGCCGCTTCGCTCGGACCAGGGCGTGATCCGCACCGTGTCCAACCCCATCTACAGTGAGGGCCATCTGGCGATCCTCAAGGGCAACCTCTCGCCCGAGGGCTGCGTCGCCAAGATCACGGGCCTGAAAAACCCCGTGATGAGCGGCCCTGCGCGCGTGTTCGACGACGAGCAGAGCGCGCTGGCCGCGATCATGGCGGGCAACATCAAGGCAGGTGATGTGATGGTGCTGCGTTATCTGGGGCCGAAGGGCGCGCCCGGCATGCCCGAGATGCTCGCACCCACAGGTGCGCTGATCGGGCAGGGCCTGGGCGAGAGCGTGGGCCTGGTCACGGACGGGCGTTTCTCGGGTGGCACCTGGGGCATGGTGGTGGGCCACGTCGCACCCGAGGCCTACGCCGGCGGCCTGATCGCGCTGGTGGAAGAGGGTGATCGCGTTGTCATCGACGCCCACCAGTTGCTGCTGCATCTCGACGTGCCCGAAGACGTGATCGCACGGCGCCGCGCAGCGTGGAGCGCCCCGGCGCCGCGTTACACGCGTGGTGTGCTGGCGAAGTTCGCGCGGAACGCTTCCAGCGCCAGCCGCGGCGCGGTGCTCGACGGCGACTGACACCCTGAGCGGCCCGGAGGGCGCAGCATGAGCTGGGATTTCGGCACCGACCCCGCATTGCAGGAAGAGCTCGACTGGATTCGCCGGTACGTTGACGAGGTGATCCTGCCGCTGGAAGTGGCGGGCGAGGGACTGAACCAGAAACAGCTGGACGCGCTCTGGCAACCGCACAAGGACGAGGTGAAGGCGCGCGGGTTCTGGGCGCCGCATCTGCCGCCGGAGCACGGTGGTGGCGGCAAGGGGCAGCTCGCGCTGGCCCTGATTCACGAAGTGCTGGGGCGCAGCGTGCTCGCGCCGGAAATCTTCGGCTGCCAGGCGCCGGATTCGGGCAACGCCGAGCTGCTTGCCGTGGGCGCCACGCCCGCGCAGCGCGAGCGCTGGCTGGAGCCGCTGCTCGCGGGCCGTGTGCGCAGCACTTTCGCGCTCACCGAGCCGCACAACAGCGGCTCGGATCCCACCGGCATCACCACCCGCTGCGTGCGCGACGGCGATCACTGGGTGATCGACGGCCACAAGTGGTTCGCCTCCAACGCCAGCGTCAGCGATTTCATGATCCTGATGGCGGTGACAGAGCCGGACGCGCCGCCGCACCGCCGCGCCGCCATGCTGGTGGTGCCCTGCCGCCACCCGGGCGTGCGCCTCGTGCGGGACGTGGGCACCATGCATCACCCCTACGCCGCGGATGAAGGCGCGCTGATGGATCGCATCGGCGGCCACACCGAGGTGATCTTCGAGAACTGCCGTGTCCCGCTCGATCACATGATCGGCTCGCCGGGGGATGGATTTGTGCTGGCGCAGAAGCGCCTCGGCGGCGGCCGCATACACCACGCCATGCGCTGCATCGGGCAGGCGAACCGTGCCTTCGAGATGCTGCTGGAGCGCGCAGCCTCACGCACGACGCGCGGCAAATTGCTGGGGCAGCAGCAACTGGTGCAGGAGATGATCGCGGAGTCCTGCGCGGAGCTCGAGATGAGCCGCCTGCTGGTGCTGCGCGCGGCCTGGACCATGGACCGCGAAGGTGCGCACGGTCATGCCGCACGCCGCGATATCGCGCTGGTGAAATTCGTGGTGCCGCGCACCCTGCTCGGCATCATTGATCGCGCGATGCAGGTGCATGGCGCGTTGGGCTACACCACCGACCTCCCGCTCGAGGAGATGTACCGCATGGCCCGCGCGCTGCGCATCGCCGACGGCGCCGACGAGGTCCACAAGCAGACGGTCGCGCGCGAGTTGCTCGCGGGTCGCAAGCCTGTGGATGTGCCCACCGAACACATGCCCTCGCTGCGCCGCCGTGCACGCGAACTCTTCGGAGAGCGTGTGGCGCGGATTCGCGAAGGACGGGCCTGATTCATGGCAGCAGAGCCCGAGACGCTGCGCGGCCTCGAGCGCCCGCGCCTCGACGAGTGGCTCGCCGCGCACCTGCCTGATGCCGCACCGCCTTTTTCGTTCCGGCTGATCGCCGCTGGTGGCTCGAACCTCACCTATCGCATGGAAGACGCGCACGGTGTGCTGCGTGTGCTGCGCCGCCCGCCCGCGAAGAGCGGCCTTGCCACCGCTCACGACATGCAGCGCGAATGGCGTGTGTTGCGTGCGCTGGGCGAGCATCCCACGGGTGTGCCGGTGCCGCGCGTGTTGGCGTGTTGCGAGGACGAGAGCGTCACCGGTGCGCGTTTCTACGTCATGGATTTCGTCGACGGCCTGATCCTGCGCGACGCGGCGGCGGCCTCGGCGCTGGATGCCGGCGCTGCGCGCACCGCCATGGAATCGCTGGTCGCCACGCAGGCGGCCTTCCACACGCTCGATCCCGCCGCGATCGGACTCGAGGGTTTCGCTCGCCCGGGCGGCTACGTCGAACGCCAGCTGGCCCGCTGGATGAAGCAGGTGCAGGCTGCACCGGTGCGAGAACTTCCGCTGCTCTCGCGCATCCACGACACGCTGGCGCGTCAGGTCCCTGCTGAAACCCTGCGGCCCGGGCTTGCGCACGGTGATTACCGTTTCGACAACACGGTGCTGGGTGCGGATCACCGCCTGCTTGCCGTGCTCGACTGGGAGCTCTGCACCCTCGGTGACCCGGTGGCGGATTTCTTCTGGTCACTGCTCTACTGGGCCGAGCCCGGCGACGATCTCTGTGTGCTGCCCGATCCGCCCACGCGCCTGCCGCAGTTTCCGCGCCGCTCTGAGGTCGAGGCCTGTTATGCGGGCATCACGGGCTTCGACCTCTCGCAGCGCGATTTCCATCTGGCCTTCGGTTGGTGGAAACAGGCCTGCATCGTCGAGGGCGTCTACGCGCGGCTGTTGAAGGGCGCGGGTGGCGGCATGCGCGGCGCGGTACCTGAAAAGGCCGCGGCACTGGTGGAAAGATATCTCGATCGGGCCGCGGCACTGGTGCTCTGAGGCACTGGCGCTGTTTCCAAGGGCGGGACGCAGGCCTATAGTCCGGGCGTCACGTTCTGAACGCCCTTCACGGAGGTTTGCATGGGTACTTGGATTTTCCTTGGCATCGTGGTGGCGCTCGCCCTGTGGGCGGTCAGCATCTACAACACGCTCGTGAGCCTCGCGAACCGCTACCGCAACGGCTTCGCGCAGATCGATGTGCAGCTGAAGCGGCGCAACGATCTCATCCCCAACCTCGTCGAAACCGCCAAGGCATACATGGCGCACGAGCGCGGCACGCTCGATGCGGTCACGGCAGCACGTGCCGGTGCCGTTGCCGGGCTGCAACGCGCAGCGGCCAATCCCGGTGACGCCGACGCGTTGAAGGCGTTGGGTGCAGCGGAAGGCGCCATGGGCAGCGCGCTTGCGCGGCTGAACGTCGCGGTCGAGGCTTACCCCGAATTGAAGGCCAGCCAGAACATGATGCAGCTCTCGGAGGAACTCGCTTCCACCGAGAACCGCGTGGCCTTCTCGCGGCAGGCCTTCAACGATGCGGTGCTGGCTTACAACACGTATCGCCAGAGTTTCCCGAACAACGTGCTGGCCGCACGCTTCGGCCATGCCTCGGATGCCGCGCCGCTCGAGTTCGCGGAGCCACGCGAGCAACTCGAAGCTGCACCCAAGGTGTCCTTCTGAGCCCTGGCGGCGGTTAGCGCTGCCATGGATTTCTTCAGCGCGCAGGATCGCGCGCGGCGCAACACCACGCGCCTGCTGTTGCTGTTCAGCGCGGCAGTGATCGCGCTCGTGGTGCTCACCAACCTCGCGGTGGCGGTGGCTTTCGGGGCCTTGTCGCCGGAGGGTCGGGTCAATCCCGAACTTTTCCTGATCGTCACCGCCGTGGTCTGCGGCGGTATCGCGCTCGCCTGCCTGTTCAAACACCTGCAACTCGCTAGCGGTGGCAAGGCCATTGCCGAGATGCTCGGTGGTCGCCTGCTCGACCCCGCCAGCACCGAACCCGCGGAACGCCGTCTGTTGAATGTGGTGGAGGAAATGGCGCTGGCCGCCGGCGTGCCGGTGCCTCCGGTATACGTGTTGCCTGAAGAAGGCATCAACGCCTTCGCCGCGGGCCATGCCAGTGCGGATGCCGTGATCGGCATCACCGAGGGCTCGATGCGCCTCTTGGCGCGTGATGAACTCCAGGGCGTGGTGGCGCACGAATTCAGCCATGTGCTGAACGGCGACATGCGCCTGAACCTGCGTCTGATTGCGGTGTTGCATGGCATCCTGTTCATCGCGCTTGCGGGGCGCGTGCTGCTGGAGAGCATGGGTCGCTCCTCGCGCCGGACGCGCTCGCGCGACAACAGCGGCCTGCTGTTTCTCGGGCTCGGGCTCGCGCTGCTGCTGATCGGCTGGGTGGGCGTGTTTTTCGGTCGGCTCATCAAGGCGGGCGTCTCGCGTGAGCGCGAATATCTGGCGGATGCCTCGGCGGTGCAGTTCACGCGCAATCCTCTGGGCCTTGCCGGCGCGCTGCGCAAGATCGGCGCCCTGAGTGCGCAGGGGCTGATCAGCAACCCGCGCGCAGAGACGGCCAGTCATCTGTTTTTCGCGCAGGCGGTGCGCAGCCGTTTTCTCGGACTCTTCGCCACACATCCGCCGCTTCCCGACCGCATTCGCGCGCTCGATCCCTCCTGGGGTGGGGAGTTTCCGGCGCAGGAGCCGCAACCGCTGTCTTTCGATCAGGACGAGGACGTCACGGTGTCGCTGGCCGCTGCTCCCGTGCAGGGCGCGCAGGATGTGATTCCCGACGAGGGCCCGCTCGAGTTCAGTTCACCGCAGGCGCCCCCAACTCACCGCCACGAAACCGACCCTGCACTGCGCGCGGGGTGCCGGCATCCCGAACTGGCTGCGGCGCTCGCACTGAATGCGCTGCTGGATCCGGTGCTCCCGCTCACACCCGGGCAACTCGGGATCCTCGAGCCGCACGCAGCCGTGTTG
>CAIXOY010000309.1 GCA_903921135.1 uncultured Gammaproteobacteria bacterium | reverse complement strand
GCCGTGCGCCGTGCCGCACCGCGCGCACGCCTGCTGGTGGATGCGAACGGCGGCTGGACGCTGGACGAATTGAACGCCTACGCGCCGGAACTCGCCGCCATCGGCGTCTCGGTGATCGAGCAGCCGCTCGCCCCCGGCGCAGACGCCGCACTCGCGGGCTGGAAGGGCCCGCTGCCACTTTGCGCGGACGAGTCCTGCATCGATCGTGGCAGCCTCGCTTCGCTGCCGGACGGCTACGGGTACATCAACATCAAGCTCGACAAGACCGGCGGCCTCACCGAGGCGCTCGCGCTGGCCGCGGCGGCGCACACGCGCGGCCTGCGCCTGATGGTGGGCTGCAATCTCGGCACCTCGCTTGCCACCGCGCCCGCCATGCTGATCGCGCGGCTCGCGGAGATCGTCGATCTGGATTCACCGCTCTTGCTGGCACGCGACCGCGAACCCGCGCTCGTCTACGATCACGATCTCATCGAATGGCCGGAGTACAGACTGTGGGGATGAACATGCACGCACGCCTCGCCCTTGCCCTTGCCCTGTGTGCCGGCACCGCGGCCGCCGACACGCTGATCCGCGGCGCGACCGTCATCGACGGCAGCGGACAGCCCGGTTATGTAGCCGACGTGACGCTGCGCAACGGGCTCATCGCCGGCATCGGTAAAGTCACGCCGCGCGCGGGCGACACGGTGGTGGAGGCGAAGGGTCTGGTGCTGGCGCCGGGCTTCATCGATGCACACAGCCACCACGAGCGCGGACTCGAGCCGGACCTTGAAGCCCGCTCGGCGATATCTCAGGGCATCACCACTGCCATCGTCGGCGTGGACGGCAGTTCGGAACTCCCCCTGGGCGACTGGTTCGCCATGCGGGAAAAATCCCCCGCCTCGATCAACTTCGCGTCCTTCACAGGGCACGGCTCGGTGCGCAAGGCGGTGCTGGGCGCCGACTACCGCCGCATCGCCACGCCCGCCGAGGTGAAGCGCATGGAGGCACTGCTTGGCGCCGACATGAAAGCCGGTGCGCTGGGCCTCTCGAGCGGGCTGGAATACGACCCGGGCATCTACTCGAACACCGCCGAACTGGTGTCTTTGGCCAAGGTGGCTTCGGCTTCCGGCGGCATCTACACCAGCCATGTGCGCAGCGAGGACGTGGCGCTGGATCAGGCCCAGGACGAGGCCGCCACCATCGGTCGCGAGGCAAAGATCCGCGTGCAGCTCTCGCACCTCAAGATCTCGCTGATCGACAACTGGGGCCAGGCGAACGCCATGCTGAAGCGCATCGAGGGCTGGCGCGCCGAAGGCATCGACATCGCCGCCGACGTCTACCCCTACACCTACTGGTACTCGAGTATCGTCTCGGTCTTCCCCAAGCGCGATTTCGACAACATCGAGGCATCGCGTCACGCGCTCAAGCACGTGGCGCAAGCCGACGGCATCATCATCGAGTACTTCGCGCCCGAACCCCGCTACAAAGGCATGACCGTGGCGCAGATCGCCAAGGAGCGCGGCCAGCCCGAGGCCGAGACGCTGCAGTGGCTGATCAAGCGCGCCTACCCCGACGGCAACGTCGACACACCCGACAAACGCGAGGGCGTGATGGGCGTGTCGATGAGCGAGGAGGACGTGAGCACCTTCCTCAACTGGCCGCTGGCCAGCATCTGCTCCGACGGAGACTCCGACGGCGGTCACCCCCGCGGCGCGGGCGCCTTCACGCGTTACCTGCGCCAGTACGTGCTCGACAAAGATCCCTCCTCGCTCCCCGATGCGATCCGCCGCAGCACCAGCCTCACCGCACAGCGCTACGGCATTCCCAACCGCGGCCTGATCGCCGTGGGCCGCGCCGCCGACGTGGTACTCATCGACACCGCCACGGTGCGCGACAACGCCAACCTGCAGGATTCGCTCGCTGTTTCAAGCGGCATCAAGGGCGTGTGGGTGAACGGCGAGCAGGTGTGGGACGGCGCGAAGAGCACCGGCAAGCGCCCTGGCGAAATCGTTCGCCGGATGTAGGAGCGGGCCATGCCCGCGACCAGCCACGCCCACCATGGTTACAGGCTCAGTGCTCCGCCTGTGCCGCTCTCCCCCCGAACATCCTCCTGAACACCCCCACCACGAAGCGGAACACCTTCGGCAGCAACCAGATCGCGAGCAGCACCAGCAGCGCCACCAGCGATGCGGCAACGAGCGGATGCACGATCGCGAGCCACAGCAAGCCCGCCGTCGCGACGTCTTCGGTGGATGACATGGCGATGTTGGAGAAGGGCTCGGGCGAGGTGTTGATCGCCGCGCGCATGCCCGCCTTCGTGGCGTGGCTCGTGGCCGCGAGCGAGCCGCCCATGAGCATCGCCACCGTGCTCCACGCAGCGCTGTCGCCGCCAACTGCAGCAGCCGCAAGCGCGGCGCCCGCGGGAATGCGGATGAAGGTGTGGATGCCATCCCACAAGGAGTCCAGCGCGGGGATCTTGTCGGCGAGGAACTCGACCATGACCATCAGCGCCGAGGCCCCGAGCACCACCGGATGCGAGAGGATCTCGAGCCCCGGCGGCAGCGGGGCCCAGTGGAAATACCCCGTCAAACCCACGATCAGCAGCACCGCATACAAGCGGATGCCGCTGACGAAGCCGAGGGCAGCAGCGAGGGAGAGGAGCTGGGGAGTGTCTAGCGTATCCATGGTGGGGTGGATGATGCGACAGGAATGGGGCTTTGCAGAAGCTC
>CAIXOY010000308.1 GCA_903921135.1 uncultured Gammaproteobacteria bacterium | reverse complement strand
TGAGCGGCACCGCCCGCAGGAGACCCGCCATGCCTCACCCCAAGATCGGCAACCTCGCGCCCGACTTCACACTGAACAACCAGGACGGCAAGGCCGTCCGCCTGAAGGACTTCAAGGGCAAGCAGGCCGTCGTACTGTATTTCTACCCCGCGGCCATGACGCCCGGCTGCACGGTGCAGGCCTGCGGTCTGCGCGACCACGCGGCTGAACTCGCGCAACACGGCGCCGTGGCGCTTGGCGTGAGCCCTGACAAGGAGGCGAAGCTCCGCAAATTCGCCGACCGGGATGCGCTCAATTTCGATCTGTTGTCGGATCCCGACCATGCTGTGGCAGAGGCCTGGGGTTGCTGGGGCAAGAAGAAATTCATGGGGCGCGAGGTGACGGGCATACTCCGCAGCACCTTCGTGATCGGCAAGGACGGCAAGTTGAAGCACATCATGGACAAGGTCGCTACCAAGACGCACCACGCCGATGTGCTCGCACTGCTGGCATCCATCGGCTGAGATTACCGTCCGGTAACCGCGCTGCGGTGCGCGTGGTGCGCCGTAGCGCCGGGCCGTAGAATCCCCCGGAACGGGTGACGCGCACGCCCCGCTGTATGTCCTGCGCCTGGATCCCCCGATGAAAAACCCCCTGCTGCTGACCGCCCTTGCCCTGGTGCTGGTCTTTGGCGGCATTTTCGGTTTCATCTACGGCAAGAAGGCGCTGATCGCGCGCTACATGGCCAGCTACCAGCCGCCACCGGTCAGCGTGGTCGTGGAGCCCGCACGCCCGGAGACCTGGGATCGCAGCATCACGGCGGTGGGCACGCTGAAAGCCGCCCTCGGTGTCGATGTGGCGACCGAGTCCGCAGGCACGGTGTCGAAGATCCTCTTCAAGGGCGGCGAAACGGTTGCCGCGGGCGCCGAATTGTTCGCACTCGAGGACAGTGTCGAGGTAGCCACACTCAAAAGCCTCCTCGCACAGAAGCGCCTCGCCGAGATCAACTTCCAGCGCGACCAGCGCCTGCTCACCACGCGGGCCATTTCCCGCACCGATTTCGACAAAACGGAATCCGTGCTGAAAGACGTCAGCGCGCAGGCCGAGAAAACCGAAGCCATCATCGCCCGCAAGCATCTGCGCGCCCCGTTCGCCGGACAGATCGGGATCCCGCGGGTGGACGAGGGCATGTACGTGACGGAGGGCCATGCCATGGTCACCCTTCAGGCGCTCGATCTGCTCGAAGTAGATTTCTCGCTGCCGGAGCAACAACTGCCGTTGTTGCACGCAGGCCAGCGTGTGCGCTGCTCGGTGCAGGCACACCCCGGCCGGCAGTTCGAGGGCAAGATCGTCGCCATCGATGCCAAGGTGGATGCGAACACGCGAAACGTGCTGTTGCGGGCGCGCGTGCCGAACGCGGGTGCCGCGCTGCTGCCGGGCATGTTCGTGAGCGTGGATGTGATCATCGAGGAGAGCGTGGCCGTGCTCACGGTTCCCGAGACATCCATCAGCTACAACCTCTACGGCGATGCCGTGTACGTGCTGAAGGCCGCGGCAGCCGACGGTGTGCAGACGGTGGAGCGCCGCTACGTGAAACTCGGTGCGCACCGCAATCTGCGGGTGGCTGTGACCGAGGGCCTCGCGGCGGGGGAACAGGTGGTCAGTGCCGGTGCGCTGAAACTCGATAACGGTGCGCGGGTGGTTCTGGACACGCGCGAGCGCCGCGCGCCGGGTGCATGAACATCACCGACGTCTTCATCCGCCGGCCGGTACTCGCGACGGTTCTCAGCCTGCTGCTGGTACTGCTCGGGATGCGGGCCTTCCAGAACCTGAGCCTCCGGGAATATCCCGAGGTCACGTACCCGGTGATCAACGTCACCACCGTCTACCCCGGCGCCAACGCCGATCTGGTGCAGGGCTTCATCACCCGTCCGCTCGAGCGTGCCATCGCGAGCGCCGAAGGACTCGATTTCATAGAGGCGAAGACCGAGGACGGCGTCTCGCGCATCTCGGCACATCTTCGCGCGGGCTACAGCGTGGATGCCGCATTCGCCGATGTGAGCGCCAAGGTCGAGCAGGAGCGCAAGAATCTCCCGCGCGATACCGAGGACCCGGTCGTCGAAAAAGAAACCGGCATGGGAACGGACACCCTCCAGTACCTCAGCTTCACCAGCACGCAACTCTCGCAGCAGCAGATCACCGATTACCTCGACCGTGTGGTGCAACCTGTGCTCGCCACCGTGGACGGGGTGGGCTCCGTCGAAATCTTCGGGCGTCGCGATTACGCGATGCGGATCTGGCTCGATCCGGCGCGACTCGCCGCCTTCGGCCTGACACCTGCCGACGTCCGAGCCGCGGTGCAGGCGAACAACGTGCAGAGCGCGGCGGGCACACTCCGCAGTGATTCCACGCAGTTCTACGTGAACCCGCGCACGGGTCTCGAGGACGCCGCCGGCTTCGCCAAACTCGTCGTGGCGCGTGGTGCGGATTCGATCGTGCGCCTGGGCGACGTCGCCCGCGTGGAACTCGGCGCCTCGAACTACGACACCCGCGTGAGTGACGACGGCGAGGGCGCTGTGTTCATCGGCATCAAGGCCGCGATCAGCGCCAACCCGCTCGACGTCGGGCAGCGCGTGCGCGACATCATGCCCCGTCTGCAGTCCCAGCTTCCCGACGGCCTCGCTGGCGAGGTTGTCTTCGATGCAACCACCACAATCCGCCACTCGGTGAACGAAGTGGTGAAGACGCTGGTCGAGGCGAGCCTCATCGTCGTGCTGATCATCTTCCTGTTTCTGGGTTCCCTGCGCTCGGTCATCGTGCCGGTGATCACGATCCCGCTCTCGCTGATCGGCGTGCTCTCGGTGATGCTCTGGCTGGGGTTCTCGGTGAACCTGCTCACGCTGCTGGCGATGGTGCTCGCCATCGGCCTGGTGGTGGATGACGCCATCGTGGTGGTCGAGAACATCCAGCGTCATATCGAAGAGGGCATTCGCCCCTTCGAGGCCTCTTTGCTCGGTGCGCGTGAAATCGCCTTCCCGGTGGTGGCCATGACGCTCACGCTCGCGGCCGTTTATGCGCCCATCGGTTTTCTGGGCGGGCTCACCGGCAAGCTCTTCATCGAGTTCGCCTTCACGCTCGCCGGCGCCGTGGTGGTCTCCGGGCTCGTGGCGCTCACGCTCTCGCCGATGATGTGCGCACGTCTGCTGCGTCATGAGGGCAGCAGCAACCGTCTGGTCGCGCAGATCGACCGCAACTTCGAGGTCACCAAGCGCGTGTACCGCCGCATGCTGGACGCGACGCTGCGCAACCGTCCCTCCGTGCTGCTGTTCGCCGGGACTGTGCTGCTCAGCATCGTGTTCCTCTTCCGGGCGATTCCCCAGGAACTGGCACCGCTCGAAGACACCGGGCAGGTGTTCATCGTGGGCGAGGGCCCGCTCGACTCCACCATCGAACACACCTGGCGCTGGGTGGCAGAGACAGAGGAAATCCTGCGCACGGTACCCGAGCGCTGGCGCTACTGGCTGGTGGGCGGCGGCTTCGGCCAGAACAGCTTTTTCGGAATGATCATGTTGAAGCCCTGGGAAGAGCGTGAGCGCAGCGCGGGCGAGGTGCAGCAGGACTTGCTCGCCAAGGTGAGCAAGGTGCCGGGCATGCGCGTCAACACCGTGAACTTCCCCTCCATTCCGGGCGCCTCGGCCGAGTTGCCCTTGCGTTTCGTGGTGTCCTCCACCGGCTCCTACGAGCTCGTGCACCAGATTGCCGAGGACATCGAAACGAAGGCGCGTGAGAGCGGGCTGTTCGTGTACGTGGACTCGGAGTTGCGTTTCGACAAGCCCGAGCTCCAGCTGGTCATCGACCGCGACAAGGCCGCGCGGCTTGGCGTGGACATGACGCAGATCGGCGCAACGCTCGCGAATTATCTTGGCGAGATCGAGGCATCCCGCTTCGATCTCGATGCGCGCTCCTACAAGGTGATACTGCAACTCGAGCGTGAGTACCGCCTGAGCCCGGCGCAGCTCGATACCTATTACCTGCGATCGGCGAGCGGAGAGCTGGTACCGCTCTCTGCGCTGGTGACGCAGGTGCGGAAAAATCGCCCGAACGCGCTCACCGAGTTCCAGCAACTCAATTCGGCCACCATCGGCGCCATGATGAGTCCGGGTGCTGCCATCGGCGAAGGCATCGCATGGTTTGACGAGGTCGCCAGACCGATGTTGCCGGAGGGTTTCTCCTCGGACTATCTCGGGCAATCCAGGCAGTTCATCACGGAAGGCAACAAGCTGCTGCTGACCTTCGTGTTCTCCCTCGTTGTGATCTATCTGGTACTGGCGGCGCAGTTCGAGAGCTTCACCGATCCGCTCACGGTTCTGGTGAGTGTGCCGCTGTCGGTCTGCGGCGCGCTGATCCCGCTGGGCCTCGGGCTTGCCACCATGAACATCTACACGCAGATCGGCCTGCTCACGTTGATCGGCCTGATCAGCAAGCACGGCATCCTGATCGTGGACTTCGCGAACCGTCTGCAGGAGCACGAGGGGCTCAGCGTGCGCGATGCGGTGGTCGAGGCGGCCACGGTGCGTTTGCGCCCCATCCTCATGACCACGGCAGCGATGGTCTGCGGGGTGCTGCCCTTGCTGGTGGCTACGGGCGCGGGAGCGCAGGCGCGGATTTCGATCGGCATTGTCATCACGTTCGGCATGACAATCGGAACCTTGTTCACCCTGTTCGTCGTACCCCTCATCTACACGATGGTGGCGCGTCGCCACGTTGCAGCCACCCCCTGAACCGGGCTTGAAGGCCGCGCCTGCCGCGGTGAAGAATGCGCCGGTTCGCAGGCCCGGAACCACAGACCCAGATGCGCTTTTCCGTCGGTGATCCCGCGCCCCTGTTTGCGGCCTCCACGCACACCACCCCGGCGTTCCAGTTCGGCGCGGCAGCGGGGAGACTCGTCGTGCTCTCGTTCCTGGGCGAGGCAAAACGCGAGATCTTCGGCGCGCTGCACGCGGAGTTGCAGGAATTCCGCGCCGTTCTCGATGACGAGCGCTGCTGTTTTTTCGGGGTATCGCTGGACGCCGGGGATTTCGCGCCCGATGGTCTGCGGGAAGATATTCCCGGCATCCGCTGGTTCCACGACGCCGACGGTGCGGTGAGCCGCCTCTATGGTGCCCTGCAGGACGGCGCGGACGGCCTCCGGCGTTATCAGCCGTTCAGCCTCTTGCTGGACCATCGGTTGCGCGTCTTGGCCAGCCTGCCGTTGGGAGGGGAGGGGCTGCACCGGCACCTTGCCCGCCTGCTCGCCACCGGCTTTGCGCTCCCCGCGCCGGAGGCCGCGGCTCCCGCGCAACACCAGGCGCCGGTGCTGATGGTGCCTCGCGTGTTCGAGCCCGCTTTCTGCGAGCAGTTGATCCGGCACTACCGTGAGGCGGGCTCCGAGGAGTCGGGCTTCATGCGCGACCACGACGGCAAGACGGTCGGCGTATACGACCATGCGACAAAACGCCGGCGTGACTGCACGATCGCCGACGAATCCCTTCGGCGCCAGTGCATGCTCCGCATCCATCGTCGTCTCGTGCCCGAGATCCGTCGCGCCTACCAGTTCGAGGCCACGCGCATGGAGCGCTACATCGTGGCCTGCTACGAGGGCGAGCACGGGGGACATTTCAAGGCGCACCGTGACAACACCACGCGGGCGACAGCACACCGGCGTTTTGCGGTGTCGATCAACCTGAACGAAGGCTACGAGGGGGGCGAGATCTGGTTCCCCGAGTACGGCAGGCAGCTCTTCCGCCCCGCACCCGGAGAAGCCGTGGTTTTCTCCTGCTCGATGCTCCACGAGGCAACGCCCGTGCGCAGCGGCACGCGCTTCGTGTTCCTGCCGTTTCTTTACGACGATGCGGCGGCGGCCACGCGCCAGGAAACCGAGCAGTACCTCGGCGGGAACATCAACGCGCCACCGGGCGGCTAGCTGCTGCTGTTCGCCGTGTTGCCGGCGAGGATGCCGAGGTACCAGCGGATGAAGCGGATCTCGATGTACTCGAAGTCCGGCTGCAGGGGGCCGGGTTCGTAGAAACGGGAATTCACCCCGGCGCTGTTGCGGCTGATGATGTACTCGTCTTCCCGGGTTGTCGTGTCCCACAGCCAGGTGAGCGCTGCGCGGTCATAGTCCCTGCCTTCTTCGGCATCCGCGCGCACGAACCACAGCACCTCCATGTCTGTGCTGCGCAAGCCCCGCGGCGTGAAGCGGTACAGCACGCAGTGATCGGGATAATTCAGCATGAAGGCGAGCGGCCCGATCTGGAAATCCCCGGCCCCGCCGTCATAGCCCCTGAATTGTCCCATGAGTGGCGCCACGGCCCGGCCGTCACGGCTTGCGGTCTGATAGCCCTCGAAGAGGGCGTAACGGTTGTTCCAGACACTGCTGCCGAAGGCGGTCTCCTGGTCGTAACAGAAGTCGGAGGTGCTGGTCACCCCATCCACGCCCGTCAGGCGGGCGGCACGCTCCCACAGGGCCGCGCGCAGCGGCGCGATCCGGGTGCTGATGTCCTTGATGCTGTGCGAGAGCGCGTAGCTCCTGTGCGAGGTGGCGCAGTGATAGCACTCGAGGTAGTTCTCGAGGGCGAGCTTCCAGTTGGCCTCTACCCGGTAGAGCTCGCGGTGCGCGATCTTCGCGTGGGCAAGTTCGTAAGGCGCGAGCGCGGAATCGATCTGGTCGAGCACTGCCGAGAAATCCGCGGCCTGAGGGTCGGCATTCACGAAGATGAGGCCGTGGCGAACGATGACACGCAAGTGCCGCAGGCCCGCGTCGCTGGCGCAGAAAGCCGCCTGCCGGTCCATGTGCCGTGCGCCGCGCAGGCTGCCGTCCAGGGCGTAGGTCCAGCCGTGGTAGGGACAAACGAAACTGCTCCGGTTGCCTGCCGCCTCTTCGCACACGCGTGCTCCCCGGTGCCGGCAACTGTTGACCAGTGCGTGGACGCTGCCGTCCTCGGCTCGCGTGACGATGAACGCGTCTTCGTCGACCTCGTACTGGAAGAAGTCACCGACGTTGGGGATCTGGCTCAGGTGGCCGGCACACAGCCAACTGCGGTAGATGATCCGGGAGAGTTCTTCTTCATAGACCACTGCCGATCGGTAGAAGTATCCCGGCAGCGAGCGCGCAGGGTGCTGTTGTGCCTCCCGCGCTGCTGCACGCATGCGTTCGATGCCGTCGGCATCACTGCTGATCAGGCTCATCCCGGGTGACCTGCGGGGCTCAGAGCCGGATCCAGGCGGATTTTTCCTGCATGTAGGAGCGCACGCTGTCGATGCAGTTGTCCTTGGCGTTGCCGGATTGCTTGAAGCCGCCGAAGGGCTGCGTCATGTCGCCCTCGTCGAAGGTGTTCACCCACACCACGCCCGCCTGCACTGCCCGCACGCAGCGCACCGCGGTCGACAGATCCCGCGTCCAGATGCTGGCCGCAAGACCATAGATGGTGTCGTTGGCGATGCTGATCGCCTCGTCGACGGTGTCGAAGGGAATGACGCTCGCGACCGGCCCGAAAATCTCTTCACGCGCGATGCTCATCTCAGGACGTACCTGCGTGAAGAGGGTCGGGTTCACATAGGCGCCGGCCGACAGCGCGGCGGGAGAATCCCCGCCCATGGCAAGCGATGCACCTTCGCGCACACCGGCTTCGATCATGCCGAGCACGCGGCGCTGCGAGTGATGGTCGACCAGCGGACCCATCGAGGTCGCAGGGTCGAGAGGATCACCGGGGACGTAGGCCTCGGCGGCCCGCGCCTTGAAGCGGGCCACGAACTCGTCGTGAATACCGCGTGCGACCAGCAGCCTCGAGCCTGCGTTGCACACCTCGCCCTGATTGCCATATATACCGCGGTACGCGGCCTCTACCGCACGATCGAGATCGGGCAGATCCTCGAGGAAGATCTGCGGGGATTTGCCACCGCACTCCAGCGCCACTTTTTTCATGTTCGACTGGCCCGAGTAGACCAGCATCAGCTTGCCCACCTGCGTGGAGCCGGTGAAGCTCACCTTGTCGACATCGGGATGCAGGGCGAGCGCACGGCCAGCCACCTCGCCGATGCCGTTCAGCACGTTCAGGACGCCGGCGGGACCTCCGGCCTCGACGAAGAGTTGCGCGAGACGCAGGCAGCTGAGCGGCGCCTGTTCGGCGGGCTTCAGGATCACGGAATTGCCCGCCGCAAGCGCAGGCGCGATCTTCCAC
>CAIXOY010000307.1 GCA_903921135.1 uncultured Gammaproteobacteria bacterium | reverse complement strand
TGGCGGTGAAGAGCAGGGTTTCGCTCGACATGCCGTTTGCCGTCGGTGCGGAAAACGCGGTGATTTGTGCGCCGGGCTTCTGCTCCGCGAGCCACGCGCCGAGTGCCGCGCGCAGGGCGTCGCGGTCGCGTGTGGAGGTGCGTGGCGTGGAGGCAGCGGTATCGATGTCCATGGTGTGGTGTTCCCCGTGAAAGCGTGATCGCGTGCAGGATGCAGCCGAGCATAGCGCCACGTGCGTCCACCGCGGCAATTCCGGATGATTCGTAATGCGCGTCGGCGCTGCGGCAGGAGGCAGCGGGGCGGGCGCTGTGTAGAATCCGCCGAGTGTGCAGCGCAGGTCGTTTGCCTGCCGCTCGCAGTCCGACCCAGCAGTTCCGGAGCCTCCCCATGCCTGCCCGCGTGCTACTCCTGTTCCTGTTCGTCTTTGCAGCCCCGGCCATGGCCGCGGGTGATGCCGTGCGCGGCAAGCAGGCCTATGCCGCCTGTGCGGCCTGCCACGGTGCGGAAGGGGCGGGAAACGCGGGGCTGCACGCCCCCGCGCTCGCCGGGCAGGATGCTGCTTACACGGAGCGGCAACTGCAGAACTACCGCGCGGGCATCCGCGGCGGTACCGGCGGCGACACCTACGCGCAACAGATGCGCGGGATGTCGATGTCCATCGGCCCTGCACAGGCGGCCGACATCTCCGCATGGCTTGCCACTTTGCCTGCGCCGCGCCCTGCGGGCAGCCTCCCGGGCGATCTGCGTAACGGCAACAACCTCTGGCAGGGCAAGTGCGGCGCCTGCCATGGCTCTTCTGGCGAGGGTTACCCGGCGCTCAATGCGCCGCGCCTGCGCGGGCAGGAGGCGGGTTATCTGCGCCGGCAATTCCTGGCGTTCCGCTCGGGCGAGCGGGGCGCCCATCCCGATGACACCTACGGCAAGCAGATGGCGCTGATGGCGAAGACGCTCGATCCCGGCAAGGAGCTCGATGACGTTCTCGCGTGGCTGCGCGCGCAGGACGGCCCCGCGCAGTGAGAGCTGCGCTCGCCCTGCTCGCCCTGCTCGCGATAGCGGGCGGAGGACTGCGCGCGGCTGCAGAAGACACCATAGCCCTGGAAACGGCTTGCCCGCCGGGCTTCGAACTCCTCCCTGCCGGCACCTGCGCGCTGCGCAACCTCTACCAGTTCTACGACTCGCTGCAGGGCGCCGGCGTCGGCGGCACGCGCACGCACTTGCCGCCCAACCGGGAGGGCTTCACGCCGCAGCAGATCGATCTCGGCCGCTATCTGTTCTTCGATCCGCTGCTCTCGGGAGACCACGAGAGCTCCTGCGCCAGCTGTCACGATCCCGAGCTTGGTTTCAGCGACGGACGCGCGCGCGCGGCGGGGCCTGACGGCGTCGACGTCGGCCGCGCCGCGCCCACCTTGTGGAACGTCGCCTTCCTGAAGCGCCTGTTCTGGGATGCGCGCGCGCAGAGCCTGGAAGAGCAGGCGCTCGGGCCGCTCTTCGCGCCGTACGAGATGGCCAACACGCCAGAGCAGTTGCTGGGGGATCTGCGCGGCAATGCTGCCTACGCACGGCTGTTTGCCGAGGCATTTCCGGGCGACGATGCGGCCATCACGCTCGGGCGCGTGCAGGCAGCGCTCGCGGCATTCCAGAGCTCGCTCATTTCCCTGAACAGCCGCTACGACCGCTACGCGCAGGGTTACCACGCGGCCCTGAACGCGCAGGAGATAGCGGGGCTGAACGTGTTCCGCTCTTTCGTGGCGCGCTGCGCCGAGTGCCACACGCCACCGCTGTTCACCAACCAGCAGATCGCCGTGATCGGCGCGCCGGAGCCGGAAGGCCGCGCGCTGGACGTCGGTGCCGAGAAGACGTTCAATGCGCCGAAGCTGAAGGGCGGCTTCAAGGTGCCCACGCTGCGCAACATCGCGAAGACCGCGCCCTACATGCACTCGGGCCGTTTCGCGACACTGCGTGAGGCGGTGGCGTTCTACACCGACGGGCGCGGACATGCCGTACCGCCGGGCGTCCCGCTGTATCTGCACTGGCACATCTGGGATCCGCATCTGCAGCCGCAGGAGCTGGATTTGCTGGTGACGTTCCTGCAGACGCTCACAGACGAGTCCTTCAGCCCGCGCGTGCCCGAACGCCTGCCCTCGGGGCTCGCGCCCTTCGGCAGGCGTGCAACGCAGACGAAGGCCATCGCGGATGGCACAGGCACCCAACCGGAGGATCGTTCATGAACAAGACACTCGTCGCCTGCTTCGTCGTGGCTGCGGCCATGGGCGGATTCCTGTCCGCGCGCGTGGTTTCGCCGCCGCCACCGCCCGTGGTCGCGGCGCCTGCTGCGCCTGTCGTGGCCGCGCCTGCGGGCGAGGCGCCGGTGCGCTCCGTCGCAGGCCCCGCGCCGACCCGTGAGGTCACGGTGGAGGAGGGTGGCTCCATCCAGGCCGCCGTCACCGCCGCGCAGCCCGACACGATCATCCGCATCAAGCCGGGCACCTATCACGAGACCGTTTACATCGACAAGGACGGCATCCGCCTGATCGGCATCATCGAGGCGGGCAAACGCCCGGTGCTCGACGGCGAAGGCAAGCTGAACGACGCGATCCTCTACTCCGGCAACAACGTCGTGATCGAAAACCTGGAATTCCGCGCCTACAAGGGGAACGGAATCATGGGGCAGGCCGGCAACAACTTCGAGATCCGCAACAACGTGGTGGTGGATACCGGCGTCTACGGGATTTTCCCGCAGCTCGGGCAGAACGGCATCATCGAGCACAACATCGTCTCGGGCATCGCCGACGCCGCGATCTACGTGGGCATGAGCGACAACATCCACGTGGCCCACAACGAAGTCTTCGACAGCGTGGCCGGCATCGAGATCGAGAACAGCCGTCATGCCATCGTCGAGAACAACAATGTGCACGACAACGCCGGCGGCCTGCTCGCCTTCATCACGCCGGGGCTGCCGATCAAGACCACTTTCGACGTGGTGTTCCGCAACAATTTCGTGCAGGGCAACAACCACGTGAATTTCGCGGCTCCCGGCTCCACCGTGGCCGGCATTCCCTCGGGCACCGGCATCCTCGTGATGGCCGCCGACGATGTGATCATCGAAGGCAACGTGATCACCGACAACAAGACCATCGGTGTGCTGATCGTCGACCACGGCAACGCGGCGAACATCACTGCCGATCCCGAGTCCGATCCCAACTCCGACCGTGTCGCGATCCTCGACAACGTGATGCTGAACAACGGCTACGAGACCATCACCGAGGTGAAGGCGCTCATGCTCGCGGAATTCAAACAGGGCAAGGTCGACATCGCGCGCGCCGGCCCCAGCACCGGCAGTTGCATCCGCAACCGCGAGCGCTATGTCACGGCGGGCATCGGCGACTTCGCCGACTGCGGCTTTGCAAACACTTTCGACCGGGTGAACTACCTGCTGCCCCCGGTGCCGCCGCGCGAGATCGATCCGGCCGAGCGGGGCAAGGTCACCTATCTGGGAGTCTGCTCGGGCTGTCACCTCTACAGCGGCCGCCTGATCGGCCCGCCCGTGCAGGTGATGCAGGCGCTCTATGCCGACAACCCGCAGGGCCTCGCCGATTACATCGCCAAGCCGGTGAAGAAGCGCCCCGACTACCCCGAAATGCCCCCGCAGGATTATCTCGATCCGCAGGCGCGTCTC
>CAIXOY010000306.1 GCA_903921135.1 uncultured Gammaproteobacteria bacterium | reverse complement strand
TCCTCGGCACGGGCAAGGTCGAGGCGTGTGTCGACTTCGCACCACCCCAGACCGTGTATCGAACACACGCCCACCGCACCCGTGCGGGCCAGCGCGTCGATGGCCGAAAGGTACCAGGAGCCCAGCCCCTCGCGCCGGCGCATCACCGAGTCGAGCATGGCCACGAAGGCGGCACCGCCACCTGCGTCGAAGGCGAGCATGCCTATCGATTCCCCGTTCACGCCCGGAATGCCAAGGCGCTTGCCTACGCGCTCCAGCCGGCTGCCCTCGGACACGATCAGCATGTCGTCGTCGTCGTAATGACCCTTGCGATCAGCCGCCAGCGTGATGGGGTGGGCGCCGCGCTCCGCGAGCAGTCGCTGCATGACGGCCGCTTCGAAGAGGGTGTCGCCGTTCAGTACCACGAACTCCCCGCGCATCTCGTGGCGCATGAGCCAGCAGGTGCCGAGGTTGTCGCAGTGCTCGAAGAAGGGATTGAACTCGGTACGCACCTGCAGTCCGTCGAGATCGAGTCCGGCCACGATGTCTTCCACCACGTGTGCCGCGTAACCGGTGGCGATCACGACCTCTTCAACGTCGCAACGGCTGATCTCCCGGAGTTGCCATTCGAGCAGTGGGCGGCCATTGATGGGGAGCGAGCACTTCGGTCGGGACTCGGTGAGGGGCAACAGTCTGCGGCCCTGACCTGCGCTCAGGATGATCACTTTCATGGAATCGAAACCCGTCTGTCTTATTCGTGAAACGTTAGAGTATCCGGCCCGATGGTGCAATGCACGGCTGACAACTGCCGGTTGGCCTCTGCCTGCGCTGGTGGGTATGGTTTGTCTGACGCAATGACCCAAGGACGCAACCTGAGGGGCCCGATGGACGAGATTGCCGAACTCCGACGCCGCATCGACATACTCGAAGCCCGCGAGGCCGTGCGCGAGGCCATGTGCCGCTACTGGCGTGTGCTCGATTACAAGATCTGGGAGGAACTCGACGACTGTTTCACGGAAGACGCCGACGCGGACTGGGGCACGGGCAACTGGCAAGCCTCGGGGCGTGCGCAGATCCGTGCCTTCCTGCATGGCAACGAGAGCCAGGACGGGTTGCGTCTCAGCCATTTCGGGCACAACGCGGAGGTAAGCGTATCGTCAGCGGACCCCGGAAGTGCCAGCGCCATCTTCAAGCTCGAAGACTGGGTAACGCTGAGCGGCGTCACCATCATGAAAGGCTTCGGGCAGTACCGCATGCAGTTCCGGCGCGGCGATGACGGTATCTGGCGTATCAGTCGCCTGCGGCTCTTGCACGACTACCGTGAGGAGTTCCCGCGTTACATCGATGGCCGCCGGGTCTCCACGACGCCCGCCCTGGACCAGAGCTGAGCACGATGGGCGAGCGCGCCGCACCCACCTTGCATCCCCTCGGTGACGCTGCGCTCGTGCTGGTGTTCGGTGAGCGCATCGATCCCGCGATCAATGCACGTGTGCTGGCGGCGTGGCGGGCCATCAGTGCGCTGCGATTTCCCGGCGTGAGGGATGTTGTGCCGGCCTACGCCAGCATCACGGTTCACATCGACCCGGGCATTACCAGCGTCGATGCCCTGTCCGCACGACTTCTTGATGTGTGCAGCACGCTCCCGCCCGGGATGGACGCAACGCGCCTGGTAGAGGTGCCCGTGTGCTATGACGCCGCCTTTGCACCCGACATGGACGCGTTGTGTGCGCATGCCGGTCTCGCCAGGGAGGAGGTGATCGAGCGCCACAGTCGCCCCGATTATCGCGTGTATTTCATCGGCTTTACCCCCGGTTTCCCGTACCTGGGCGGATTGGATCCCGCGTTGGCGATGCCGCGCCGCGAGACTCCCCGCACGCGCGTCGAGGCCGGTTCCGTTGCCATCGGCGGTACGCAGACCGGGATCTACCCGACGGGGAGCCCGGGCGGCTGGCGCATCATCGGACGCACACCGCTCGGTCTGTTCGAGCACGGCCGTGATCCCTGCTGCCTGCTTGCGCCCGGTGACACAGTGCGATTCGTGCCCGTATCCGCGGACGAATTCGCAGCCTTGTCGCAAGGTGGGTGAAGCGTGCTCGAGTGCATCACGCCCGGCCTGCTCGCCACCCTCCAGGACACGGGGCGCTTCGGCATGCAGTCATTCGGTGTGGGTACCGCCGGGGCGATGGATGTGTTCGCGCTTCGTGTGGCCAACGCGCTGCTCGGTAACGCCGATGATGCGCCCGCCCTTGAATTGACGCTGGGGGGCGCGGAGTTCCGTGCGAGCGAACCGGCGTGGTACGCGCTTGCCGGTGCTGACCTGGGCGCTTCGCTCGACGGTGTCGATGTGCCCATGTGCGCGCCTTTCCGCATGGCGGCCGGGCAACGGCTGCGGCTGCCCTCGGCCCGGCGCGGCCATCGCGCCGTGCTTGCTGTTTCGGGAGGCTTCGATGCGGCGGTGGTGTCGGGCAGCAGTGCAACAGACCTGCGGGCCGGATTCGGGGGCTTTGGCGGCCGTGCGCTGATGCGTGGTGACCGGCTGCGGTTGTTGTGCCCGCGTGAGCCCTCAGGTCTGCCCTCCCGCGTGTTCACCTCGCTGGCGCATCCGGCCCTTGCGTCGCAGGCGCCGCTGTTGCTTCTTCCCGGGCCGGCGCTGGAGCAGCTTTCCAGAGAGGATCGGAATCGCTTGCTGGGCGAGGACTTCACGGTGAGCCGTGCGTCCGATCGCATGGGCCTGCGCCTCGAGCAGGCGCTCGCTTCCGCCGCAGCGATTCCGCAGGTCCTGTCTGCCTCGGTTGCGTTCGGCACGCTGCAACTCCCGCCCGATGGCAGGGGAATCATCCTCGCGGCGGATCGCCAGACGACGGGTGGTTATCCTGTCGCGGGCGTGGTGGCGAGTATCGATCACGGCAGGCTCGCGCAGTTGCGCCCGGGCGATGTGCTGCGATTCCGTCTCTCGGAAATCGGCGAGGCCCGTGCCGCGTGGCGTGCACGCGAGCGGCAACTCTCGCAGTTGCGCATCGCAGCGGCTGCCTGGTGGAAGGAGGTGTGATGCGGCACATAGACCTGAATGCCGATGTGGGCGAGGGCTTCGGGGCAACCGATGCGGCTCTTGTTCCGTTGCTCAGTTCAGCCAATATCGCCTGCGGCGGGCACGCAGGCGATGCGGGCACGATGGCCGAGTGCGTGGCGCTCTGCCAGGCACACGGCGTGGCGATAGGCGCTCATCCTTCCTATCCCGACCGGGAGGGTTTCGGCAGGCGTGACGTGGCGATCGATGCGCATGATCTCCGTGCCAGCCTGAGCGCGCAGATCCGCGCCCTTGCGGACGTTGCGCAGGCGTCCGGCGCGCGGCTCACGCACGTGAAGCCGCACGGTGCGCTCTACAACCGTGCTGCCGTTGACCCTGTCCTGGCTGCACTCGTCGCGGATGTCGTGCGTCAGGTGGACCCGTCACTGCTGCTGATGGGGCTCGCGGGCTCCTGCGTTCCCCTTGCAGGTCGTGCGGCGGGGCTTGGCGTGCTCGCGGAAGGTTTTGCCGACCGGCGGTATACGGAGCACGGGTTTTTGTTGCCCCGCAACGTCGTTTCCGCAGTGATCGAGGACAGCGGGGAGGTTCGCGAGCAGTTGCTGTCGATGGTGCTCGAAGGCTGCGTTGTATCAGCCTGTGGCAGCACCGTTCACATCGAACCCGACACCGTGTGTCTGCATGGTGACGGGCCGCACGCAGTCGCTTTCGCGCGGCTCGTGCGCAAGGTGCTTGGCGAGGCGGGCGTCGGGATCCGGGCGGTGAAAGCGTGAACTGGTTGCCGCTCGCCGGCATCGCTGTCGTGGTGCTCGGTTTTGCGCTGCGTCTGAACGCAGCGCTGGTCGTGGTGCTTGCCGGTGTTGTGACGGGCTTTGCCGCGGGCATGTCGGCGCAGGAGGTCCTTGCTGCATTTGGCGAGGGCTTCCGCAACAACCGCTTCCTCGCGTTGTTTGTCCTCATGCTGCCGTTGCTGGGATTGCTGGAACGCTTCGGCTTGCGCGAGCACGCTGCTGGCTGGGTGGCACGCAGGCCGCGCATGGGTGTGCTCCGCGTGCTTCTCTCCTACCTCGCGCTGCGTCAGGTCACGGCGGCGCTGGGTCTTGTCAGCCTGGGCGGGCAGGCCCAGACCGTGCGGCCCCTGCTGGCACCCATGGCGGAGGCGGCCGCCCGTGAAACGTGTGGAACTCTCCTGGAAGAAGAGGCGCAAAAGATCCGCGCGATGTCTGCTGCCACCGACAATGTGGCGCTTTTCTTCGGCGAAGATCTGTTCGTGGCCTTCGGCGCGGTGCTTCTCATCCAAAGCGTGTACGCGGGTCATGGCATCGTCCTCGATCCTCTGGACATCGCGTTGTGGGGGCTGCCGACGGCACTCTGCGCGTTCATCATCCACGCGCTCCGTCTCAGGCGCTTCAGCCGGCGCTGGCAGCGATGATCGGGCTTGCTCAGGTGTACATGCTGGTCGGGCTGTTTCTGGCAGCGGCGGGAGTGATTGCGTTTCGTGATGCGCGCAATCCGAGGCGTCGTACCAGCGGCCTTTTCTGGGGATTGCTCGCGGCGGGATTCCTCGCTGGCGATGCGCTCCCCGACGAAGTCCTCGGTGGCGTGGTCATTGTGTTGGCATTGATAGCCGGTAGCGGAGGACTTCGTGCCGGCCCTCAGCAGACGGTCGACCCGCAGTTGCTCGGTGAGCGCGCTGCCCGCCTCGGGCACCGGTTGCTGCTCCCGGTGCTGCTCGTCTCCGTGGTCACGCTGGCAATTGTCCTGGGCGGCGCGAAATTGCGCGTGATGGGTATGCCGCTCGTGTCTCCGGTGCAGACCACAGTTGTCGCGCTGGGCATTGCCTGTGTCTGCGCACTGCTGCTTGGCCTGCGGATCACCCGGGCATCGCCGCGCGAGGCACTTGAAGGTGGCCGGACTTTGCTGGAGGCAATCGGCTGGGCGGCGCTATTGCCCTTGCTGCTTGCCGTGTTGGGCAATGTGTTTGCGCGTGCCGGAGTAGGTGAATTGCTGAGCAGCGCGCTCACGGCAAACCTGCCGTTGGGAAATCACGGCGTGGCGATGCTCACGTACGCGGCAGGAATGGCTCTTCTCACCATGGTGATGGGAAACGCCTTCGCGGCCTTTCCCGTCATCGCCATCGGCATCGGTTTGCCCGTGCTGGTGACGCAGCACCACGCCGATCCCGCGCCACTCGCGGCGCTCGGCATGCTTGCGGGGTACTGCGGTACATTGCTCACGCCCATGGCGGCGAACTTCAACATCGTGCCCGTCGCACTGCTCGGCCTGAGAGACCAGCACGCCGTCATCCGGGCGCAGGCACTGACTGCACTGCCGCTCTTCGCCTGCAATCTCGCCCTTCTTTTCATCCTTGCCTGAGACGCGCTCGCCGAATTCCACGTGTCCCGTCCGCGGCGTATGCTTCGGCGCAAAAGCATCCGGGACCTCTCCCCATGACCGAATTCGAACTGAATGGCCGCGCCGTCTCCACGGACGCGGATGTCGCGATGCCCCTGCTCTGGTGGCTCCGTGACATACAGGGCCTCACCGGCAGCAAGTACGGATGCGGGATAGGGGCCTGCGGCGCCTGTACCGTGCATGTCGATGGCGAGCCGGCTCGCGCCTGCCTGACGCCGCTGGGAGTGCTTCAGGGTCGCCGTGTGCTGACCGTCGAAGGTCTTGTGCAGACTGATTCCGCTGGCACCTCGGGAGCCGTGGCGCTGCATGCAGTGCAGCAGGCGTGGATCGATCATGACGTCGCGCAGTGCGGCTACTGCCAGGCCGGACAGATCATGAGTGCCGCGGCGCTTCTCGCAAGGAATCCCCGTCCCGACGAGGCCGCCATCGATGCGGCAATGGCGGGAAACATCTGCCGATGCGGAACCTATCCGCGGATCCGTGCGGCCTTGCGTGCCCTCGCGACAGGAGATGCATGATGGAAACTGTGAGCCTTTCCCGGCGTGCATTCGTTCGTGCCGGGGGCAGCGCCGGTGCTCTTTTGGTGCTCGGGGTGCGGGCGGGGCCGGCAACGGCACAGGCATCGGCGCAGCTCTTCGCCCCGGATGCCTTCGTCTCCATCGACGCGAGCGGTCTGGTCCGCATTACGGTCAGTCGCGGCGAGATGGGGCAGGGCGTGCGGACATCCCTTCCGCGCATTCTCGCCGACGAACTCGAAGCGGATCTTTCCCGCGTGCAGGTGGTGCAGGGGCTCGCCGACCCGCGTTACGGCGATCAGAACACCGATGGCTCGCGCAGTGTCCGCATGCTCTGGTCTCCGTTGCGGCATGCGGGCGCCGTGGCCCGCGAGATGCTCGTGCGTGCTGCCGCCGACAGTTGGGGGCTGCCGGTGGCCGAATGCCGCGCGAGGGAACATGCCGTGGAGCATCCCGGCTCCGGGCGCAGGCTGGACTTCGCGCACCTCGCAGAGCGCGCTGCGCGCCTGCCCGTGCCTGCCGCGCCGGCACTGAAGGATCCCGCTGACTTCCGCTATATCGGCGTGTCGGCACCGATGCGCGATGCGTATGACATCGTGACGGGATCGGCCATGTACGGATACGACGTCCGCATTCCAGGCATGAAGTACGCCTGCGTGGCGCGGGCACCTGTCTTCGATGCCCGCATAAGAAGCATGGACGACGCCGCTGCCCGCGCCGTCCCCGGTGTGCTCGGGACTTTCCGCATTCCCTTTTCGGCGCATCCCCGCGGCTTCCGCCCGGAGGAGGGCATCGCCGTACTCGCTGACGACAGCTGGTCCGCGATGCGCGGGCGCGATGCCCTGATCATCGACTGGAATCCCGGCACCAACGCGTCCTACGAGACGAGTGCCTTCCGTGCCGAGCTGCGCGATAGCGTGCGACAGGCGGGCAAGCTCCGTTTGCAGCGTGGAGACATCGAGGCCGCTCTCGCGGCCGAGGGTGTGCGTGTGGAGGCGGAGTACGAAACAGCCATGCTCGCGCACGCGCCGATGGAGCCGCCTGTCGCGGTTGCGTGGGTCCATGACGGCCGCTGCGACATACAGGCACCGGTGCAGGATCCACAGGATGTGCGCAGGCGCGTTGCGGAGTGGCTCGGCATCGAGCCCGAGCGCGTCACCGTCGCGGTCACGCTGCTCGGTGGAGCCTTCGGCCGCAAGTCGCAGATCGACTTCGTCCTCGAGGCGGTCGAGGTCTCGAGGCGCGCTGGCGTGCCGGTGAAGCTGTTCTGGACGCGCGAGGACGACATCCGGAACTGCTACTTCCACGCTGAATCGGTACATCGCATGGAAGCGCGTCTGGGCGAAGACGGCCTGCCGGAAGCATGGCGCATGCGTGCGGCGTATCCCTCCATCGACTGGATGGAGGTGAAGGATCTGGACCATCCCATGCCGTGGGAGACCGGCATGGGGCTCACCAATATGCCCTTCGACATTCCTGCGATATCGATCGAGGCCTGCCGTGCGCGGGTGCCGATCCGTATCGGCTGGTTACGTTCGGTCTGCAACCTCTGGCATGCCTTCGCGCTGAACGGATTCATCGACGAGATGGCGGCGGCTGCGGGCAGGGACCCTGTCGCATACCGGCTCGCCATGCTCGGGAAAGACAGAGCGTTTGCCGCACCCAACGAGGACACGGATGC